>NZ_JBSVWN010000016.1:0-98288 GCF_054071325.1 Pseudomonas sp. SDO5215_S409
CGAACAGGCCAATCACCATGTCCAGCCCGCGCTCGACACAGATCGCCACGCGCGCATCCGGTTGCACACCGAGTTCACGCAGGTGGTGGGCCAGGCGGTTGGCACGCTCGTTGAGCGCCTGATAGCTGAGGCTCTGGCCTTCGGCCTGGACCGCAACGGCATGGGGCGTGCGTTCCACCTGGGCCTCGAACAGGCCGTGCAGGGTCTGCTGCAGCGCGTGATCGGTGACGGTGTCGTTGAAGGTTTCAAGCAGGGTTTCACGTTCGGCGGCCGGCAGCACCGGCAGGTGTTGCAAGGCGGTGTGGGGTGCGGCTTCCAGTGCGTCCACCAGGCCGTGCAAGGCGGTCTGCATGTAGGCCGCCATGCGCCCGGCATCCACGCCGGTGGTTTGCACACTGAGCAGGAAGCCTTCGCCCTGGTCGTCGACGCAGAGCATGCACGGGTAGTTGGTACGCTCGCGCACCTCGATCACCTCGGCGCCCGACCAATACTGCGGCCCTTCGCTCTCCAGCAACGGGCTGTGACGGTAATTGAGGATCGAACTGAACAGCGGTGACGACGCCGGTACGGCGCTGCAGCGTTGCGCCACCACCAGCGGTGCGTGCTCGTGGCCCAGCAACGCGGTCAACCGCGCATGGGTGGCCCGCACACCGGCGCGCACGTCTTGGGTGCCCACGGCCACACGCAGTGGCAAGGTATTGATGAACATCCCCAGGGCGCGGTCGGCGCCCTCACCGCTTTGCATGCGGCCCAGCAGCACGGTGCCGAACACCACGTCGTCGCGGCCGCTGACACTGGCCAGCACCCGGGCCCATGCCAGGTGGTGCAGGCTGGCTGCGCTGACGCCCAGGTGACGGGCCTGCGCTCGCAGGCGCCGGCACAGGCCGGCGTCCAGCTGGAGCTTGGCCTCTTCGGCTTCCAGGCCGTCGCCCTGCACTTCTTGCAGGCCAAACGGCAGGGTCGGCTCATCGACATCGCCGAGCATTTCGCGGAAGAACTGCTCGTGCTCCGCCTGGCTCACCCCCAACAGGGCCTGGGCCACGTAGTTACGGTACGGCATGGCCGCGTCCAGCTGGGCGAACTCGCCCTTGCGGAAGGCCTGGACTTCTTCGCTGATCACGTCCAGCGCCGTGTGGTCCATGGCGATGTGATGGAACAGCAGCATCGCCAGCCAGCGCTGGTTGGCTTCATCGTGTACATACGAGAGTTGCAGCAGCGGTGCCTGGCTGAGGTTCAACCGTACCTGGCGCGGGTCGAAACGCGCGTGCAGTTGCTCCAGCACGCTGCCGTGGGCCGCATCGAAACGCAGCTCTTCAAGCGCCAGCTCGGCGCGACGCAGCACCACTTGCACCGGCTGTTCAAGGCCTTCCCACAGCAAGGCGGTGCGGGTGATGTCATGGCGGTCGATCACCGCCTGCAAGGCCTGGGCAAACGTGTCGAGCTCAGCGCGGCTGTCCAGGCCGAAGGTGGCCTGCAACAGGTACGGGTCGCCCTGCTCGCTGGTGATGTGGTGGTACAGGATGCCCTGCTGCAACGGCGCCAGCGGGTAGATGTCCTGCACGTTTGGCGCACCGCCCGGCACGCGGGCGACGATGCGGTCCAACTCGTCCTGGCTCAGGTCGATCAGCGCCAGCATGTCGGCGCGGATGTGCGTGCAGTCGGCCGGGATGCGGTTGGCCGGCACTTGGACCTCGTTGCCGCCACCCACGGCAGCGGCCAGGGCCGCCAGGGTCGGCTGGCCGAACAGCACGCGCACGTCGGCGCTCAGGCCCTGTTGGCGCATGCGCTCGATCAGTTTGACCGCCAGCAGCGAGTGGCCGCCCAGTTCAAAGAAGTTGTCGTGACGGCCCACGCGGGCCACGCCCAGCACCTGGGCCCACAGCTCGGCCAGGGTGGTTTCGATGGCGTTTTGCGGGGCGGCGTATTCGCGGCTGGCAAAGGCATCGACGTCGGGCACCGGCAAGGCGCGGCGGTCGAGTTTGCCGTTGGGCGACAGCGGCAGCGTGTCCAACTGCACGTAGGCAGCCGGGATCATGTAGTCGGGCAACAGCGCTTGCAGGTGCGCACGCAGGTCATCGATACCCGGCAGTGCCTGCTCGGCCTGGGCGGTGAAGTAGGCCACCAGGCGCTTGTCGCCCGGGCTGTCTTCACGTACCAGCACGGCGGCGTCACGAATACCGGCGTGCTGGGCCAGGCGCGCTTCGATTTCGCCCAACTCCACCCGGAACCCACGGATCTTGATCTGGCCGTCGTTGCGGCCCAGGTAGTCGATTTCGCCGTTGAGCTGGTAGCGACCCAAATCACCGGTCTTGTACACACGCCCCCCGGCCACGAACGGGTCGGCCAGGAAACGCTCGGCAGTGAGGTCGTCGCGGTGCAGGTAGCCCCGCGCAACGCAGGCGCCGCCGATATAGAGCTCGCCAGCCACGCCCAGCGGCACCGGTTGCAGCTGTTCGTCCAACAGGTAGATGCGGGTGTTGGCCACCGGCACGCCAATGGACGGCAGCACCGGCCAGGACGCGGCATCACCGTCCAGGGTCAGGGCGGTGGTCACATGGGACTCGGTAGGCCCGTAATGGTTATGCAGGCGGCAACCCGGCAGGCGCTGGAACAGCGCGCGCATCTGCTCGCTGATGCGCAGCTGTTCACCGGCGGTGATCACATCGCTCAAGGCGCACGGCAGCGCGGCGAGCTCAGGCGCTTCGGCCACCGCTTCGGCCAGGGCTTGCAAGGCGATGCACGGCAGGTACAGGCGCTGCACGCGCTGCTCGCAGATATGGCGGAACAGTTCGCGGAAATTGAGCCGCACATCGCCATGGATCAGCGACAACTCACCCCCGGCACACAAGGTGCTGAAGACTTCCTGGAACGCCACGTCAAACCCCAGTGCGGCAAATTGCAGGGTGCGCTGGGCCACACGGTTGTCGCTGAGGGTTTGCGCGATCTGCCACTGCATCAGGTTGACCAGCGGCGCGTGCGGCATGGCCACGCCCTTGGGCTGGCCGGTGGAACCGGAGGTGTAGATCACGTAGGCCAGCGAGCCCGTGACCTGCGGGTTGTGCGCGGGCTGGGCATCGATGCCGTTGACGGCGCGTTCTTGCGGGTCCAGCAACAGCGTGGGCGCGGTTGAAGCGCTGAAGCGTTGCGCCAGGCTTTGCTGGGTCAGCAGCACCTTGGGCGCGCTGTCGTGCAGCATGTAGGCCAGGCGTTCGTCGGGGTAGGCCGGGTCCAGCGGCACGTAACCGGCACCCGCCTTGAGGATGCCCAGCAGGCCAGCGACCATCTCCAGGCTGCGTTCGGCGCAGATCGCCACACGGTCGTCGGCGCCGATGCCGTCGGCGATCAGGCGGTGGGCGATCCGGTTGGCCAGCGCGTTCAACGCGGCGTAGCTCAAGGATTGCTCTTGATAAGTGACGGCCGTGGCGTCGGGTTGACGTTGCACCTGCGCCTCGAACAGCGTGTGCACGTTGGGGGTGGCCGGGTAAAGCGCGTCAAACGCGTTGAAGTCGCCCAGCAGTAAGTGCTGCTCGGCGTCGGGCAGGATCGCCAGGTGGTGCAGCGCCTGGTCGGGCTGGGTTTCCAGCGCGTCGGCGAGGGCTTGCAGCACACGGTGCATGTAGCCGCAGACACGCTGCGGGTCGACACCGGCCACGGCTTGAACGGTCAGGCCGAACGAGTCGCCCAGGTCGTCCACCGAGAGCATCAGCGGGAAGTTGGTGCGCTCTTCGCCGCCGAGCATTTGCACACCCGCCCAGCTCAGGGCCTTACCGGCGTCTTCAGCCGACTGCGCGCCTACGGCGGCATGCCGGTAGTTGAGCAGCGAGCTGAACAGTGGCGTGGGCGCGGCCACACCACTGCAGCGCTGCGCCAGGGACAGCGGCGCATGCTCGTGGCCAAGCAAGGCGGCCAAGCGTGCGTGGGTGGTTTTCAGGGCGCTTTCAACGCCCTGCCCGCCCGCTTCGACGCGCAGCGGCAAGGTGTTGATGAACATGCCAAAGGCCCGGTCGGCGTCCTGGCCGCTGCTCAGGCGGCCCATCAGCACGGTGCCAAAGACCACGTCGCGACGGCCAGACAAATGCCCCACCACCTGGCCCCAGGCCAAATGGTGCAGGCTGGCATTGCTCACCCCCAGGCGGCGGGCCTGGGCGCGCAGGCGCTGGCCCAGCGCGGGCGCCACCGGCAAGGTGGCCTGCCCGATGCCCCGGCCATCGCCCTGCACGTCTTGCAGGCCGAACGGCAGGCTGGGCTCGTCGACGTCTGCGAGCATCTCGCGAAAGAACGCTTCGTGGGCCGCCTGGCTGATGCCCAGCCGGGTCTGCGCCACGTAATTGCGGTACGGCACCGACGGCGCCAGCTCAGCGTGGCGACCGTGCAGGCAGGCTTCGATTTCCTGGCCCAGCAGGGCCAGCGAGGTGGCGTCGTCGATCAAGTGGTGGAACTGCAACACCGCGACCCAACCGCCGCCCGCCACATCCTCGGCAAAATTGAGCGCCATCATCGGTGCACGGGTCAGGTCCATGCGGGTGTGGCGCGGGTCGAAACGCGCGGCCAGTAGCGTGGCCACGTCCCCCTGCGACGGTGCAAGCGTCACTTCCTGCACCGGCAGGCGGGCTTCGCGCCAGACCACTTGCACCGGCTCGTCCAGGCCGCTCCAGGCCACCGAGGTGCGCAATATGTCGTGGCGGGCGATGACCTGTTGCAAGGCCTCGATAAAGTCCGCCACGTGTTCGCGGCTGCGCATGCGCAGCACGGCTTGCAGCAGGTACGGGTCGCCGTCGGTGCTGGTCTGGTGGTGGAACAGGATGCCTTCCTGCAACGGCACCAGCGCGTAGATGTCTTGCACGTTGGCCACGCCACCGGGAACGCCCGCGACGATCAGGTCGATCTGCTCCTGGGGCAATTGCACCAACGGCAGCATGTCTGGGGTGATGCGTGTGCAGCCGGCGGCGATCAAGTTGATCGGCACTTGCACCTGGTGGCGGCTACCGGCGGCGGCGGCCAGGGCGACCAGGGTGGGCTGGCCGAACAGCACGCCCACGTCGGCGTTCAGGCCGACCTGGCGCATGCGCTCGATCAGCTTGACCGCCAGCAGCGAGTGGCCGCCCAGCTCGAAGAACTGGTCGTGGCGACCCACCTGCTCCACGCCAAGCAACTCGCTCCACAGGCGCGCCAGGGTAGTTTCCAGCTCGCCCTGCGGCGCCTCGTACGTGCGGCGCGCCAGCGCATCGGCGTCCGGCGCGGGCAAGGCCTTGCGGTCGAGCTTGCCATTGGTGGTCAGCGGCAGGCTGTCGAGCATTACAAAGGCGCCCGGCACCATGTAATCGGCCAGGTGCACCAGCAACTGGGTACGCAGCTCGGCGGCAGAAGGCTCGCAGCCTTCGGCGGCGATCAGGTAGGCCACCAGGCGCTTGTCGCCGGGCGTGTCTTCACGGGCGATCACCACCGCTTCGCGCACACCGTCGCAGGCGGCCAGGCGCGCTTGGATCTCGCCCAGTTCGATACGGAAACCACGGATTTTCACCTGGTCGTCGTTACGCCCCAAGTAGTCGATGCTGCCGTCGGCCAGCCAGCGGCCCAGGTCGCCGGTGCGGTACATGCGCGCGCCGGGTGTAGGGTCGAAGGGGTCGTTGAGGAAGCGTTCGGCGTTCAGTTCCGGCCGGTTCAGGTAACCCCGCGCCACGCCCGCGCCACCCACGTACAGCTCGCCTTCAACGCCGTGCGGGACCGCCTGGCCCTGGGCGTCAAGCACGTACAGACGCAGGTCCGGAATGCGCCCGCCAATCGGGCTGACGCCGACCAGTTGCGCGTCGGCGGTTTCCAGCGGGCGGTAAGTCACGTGCACCGTGGTTTCGGTGATGCCGTACATGTTCACCAGCTGGGTGCCGGCGTTGGCCATGCGCGCATACCAGGGTTTGAGAATGCCCGGCTCCAGGGCCTCCCCGCCAAAGATCACTTGGCGCAGGGAGTGCTTGAGGTCGCTTTGACCTTGTGCGGCGATCAGCGAACGGAACGCGCTGGGGGTCTGGTTGAGGATGGTCACGCCGGCGCTGCACAGCAGTGCGTAGCACTCGTCGGGGGAACGGCTGGTGAGTTGCGGCACCACCAGCAACTGGCCGCCGTGGATCAGCGCGCCCCAGATTTCCCACACCGAGAAGTCGAAAGCGAACGAGTGGAACAACGCCCACACGTCTTGATCGTTGAAGTTGAACCAATCTTCAGTGGCGGTGAACAGTCGCGAAACGTTGCGATGTTCGATCATCACGCCTTTGGGCAGGCCGGTGGAGCCGGAGGTGTAAATCACATAGGCCAGGTTCGCCGAGGTGAGGCCCGGCACAGCCGGGTTGACGGTGGATTCTGCTTGCCAGTCGCCCGCCTCCAGGTCGAGCACCGGCACCGACAGTTCGGCCACGCGCGAGGCCGTGGCGGCCTGCACCAGCACTGCGACCGGGGCGCTGTCTTGCAGGGTGTAGCTGATGCGTTCCTGCGGATAGGCCGGGTCGATCGGCACGTAACCGGCCCCCGCCTTGAGGATGCCCAGCAGGCCGACGATCATCTCCAGGCCGCGTTCAACGCAGATCGCCACGCGGTCATCCGGGCGTACGCCCAGCGCCAAGAGGCGGTGTGCAACCTGGTTGGCGCGACGGTTCAGTTCGCCGTAGCTCAGGCGCTGGCCTTCAAAAAGCAACGCGGTGGCGTCGGCCCGTGCAGCCGCCTGGGCTTCAAACAGGCCATGAATCGTGTCGTGGCTGGGGTAAGTGCCGACGCTGGCGTTCCACTGTTGCAACAACTCACGGTCGGCTTGGGTGCTCAGCGAGAACTCATTTACGGCCAGGTCGAGATTGTCCAGGCCCTGCTCCAGCACATGGGTGAAGCGCTCGGCCAGGGACTCGATTTCAGCGGCGTCGAAATACGCCTCGTTATAGACGTAATGCGCCCACGCCTTGTCCTTGTGGTTGCTCGCACGCAAGTGGAAGCCCAGGGGCATCTGCTCGTGGTTGTTGGTGACCTTGACCGTGTGCCCGCGCAGCTCGGCGTACTGGTACAGGTGATCGTCCTGCTCGTAAGACAGGGTCATGTCGAACAACTGGCCGCCTTCGGTGCGCAGGTTCATGCCGCTGAGCGGGAAACGCTGGTGACGGTAATCCTGCTTGAGGGTGTCGCGCACCGCGCTCACCAACTCGCCAAAGCTCAACGCGCGGCCCAGGCTGAAACGCACGGCGCTGACCTGGGTGAACATGCCCAGGGTGGTCTTGAATTTGGCCGAGCGGTTGAGCAGCGGCAGGCCCACCACCCACTCGTCACGCTCGGTTGTACGGGTGAAATACACATACATGGCGGCCAGCAGCACATGGTAGGCCGAGGCTTGCAGCACCTTGGCCAGCTCGCCCATGCGCTCGTGCAGCGCTACCGGGAATGCACGGATGTGATGATGACCGGGCGCCTTGCCCTTGGCGAAGCGGTCGCGGTGGCGGGCGACAAACAATGGCAGCGGCAGGCTGCGGTATTTCTCCTGCCAGTACTCGCGGTCCTTGGCGTAGCGGGCCGACTCGCGATAACGCGCGTCGTCGTCGATGAAATCGATATAGGACGAGGTCTGCAGGTCCGGTTCCCGGCCTTCGGCCAAGTGGCTGTAGAGGTCGCCCAGCGATTGCAGCATTTCGCCAAAGGCCCAGCCATCCAAAATGATGTGGTGGGCCTGGTTGGCGAAGTAGTAGCGCGCCTCGTCCAGCTTGACCAGGAAAAAACGAAACAGCGGGGCCTGGGTCATGCAGAACGCCCGGGCCATGTGTTCATCGATCAACGCCATGGCGCTGCCGGCCGGGTCGGCGTGGCCTGACACATCAAACAGCGGCACCTGGACCGGCACTGAGGGCGCAACGTACTGCAGCGGCACGCCGTCAGCGTCAGTTTGATCAAGCAAGCTCAGGCGCAAGGCATCGTGCTTGGCCACCAGTTGCTCGACCGCGCGCTGCATCAGCTCGGCACTGATGGGCCCGTTGAGCTCAAGGTAAGTACCGATGTTGTACAACGGCGAATCACCGTGGCCGATCTGGTCCAGCCAGATCGCTTTTTGTGCGGCGGTCAGGGGGAACGTCTGAGGGGTCTGTACGTAGGTGTTCATGCGATCACCTGCGCGGCAAGACGGGTAACGACAACGTTGTTTGAAGCACACTCTTTCGCGACAACGTCGCCTACGGCCACTGCAAAAAAACGTTTCATAAAGTCCTTCTCAGAGTTTTGTCAGTGCCACCTGAATCACAGCGCAGCAGCGATGGAAGTTGAGGCGAAAACAAACGATAGATATCGCTAAATTGTCAGGTGATCACGCCACTCATTGACCCGAAAAGTGTTGCGAAAACCCCATAAAACAGGCACACGCACGCACCACCCGATAACGGTATTGGCAGATTTAAGCACCGGCCCCATAGGCTGTATGTCACCCGAAACCCGGACATTTCAGGGCCACAGAAATATTTTGCAAATTCATCTTTAACTAGCTGATAAACAACTATTTTTTACGCAATAAAAGACAACGCCCGCGGCCAGTTAAGGCGGCGGGCGTCAGGGTTTCAGGACAGGTGGGAACAGCAGGGTGAATCAGGCGATGCGATCTTGCGCCGCAACGATGACATCGGAAACGATATGACCGTCCGACAACTTGACGATGCGATCTGCCAATTGGAAATATTGATCGTCATGGGTAATGATCAGCACGGTCTTGCCGCGACACTTGAGATCGGGCAACAGCTCTTCATAGAAGAAACGCTTGAAGGGTGGATCCTGGTCCGCAGCCCACTCGTCGAGCACATACACCTGACGGTCTTCCATGTAGGCACAGACCAGGGCCAGGCGTTTTTGCTGACCGTAGGACAGCTCTTTGGTGGTGGAATACCCCAGCCCTTCGATCTTGATTTTGTCTTCCAGCCCCAGGGTCGCCAGGTACTTCTGCGCCAGCGCCGGGCTGGCCTCCTCGTCATCGGGACCGATCAGGCGATTGAACAGGTGGAAGTCACTGAACACCGCGGAAAAGAGGTCACGATAATCATTGCGGTTTTCATCGGTAACCGCCACGCCATCAAGCAATATCTGGCCATCCTGGGGAACGTACAACCCGCAAAGCGCCTTGACCAAGGTGCTTTTGCCGCACCCGTTGCCGCCGATGATGTAGATCAACTCACCGCTGTTGATGGTCAGGTCGACCGGGCCCAGGCCAAAACCGCTCTCGGCATCCGCTCCGCGGTAGTTCATCTTCACGCCCTTGAGCGAGATCTGGCGCCACGGTTTTTTGTGCTCCAGGCGCAACACATTGGAGGTGTCGGCCTCGGGCTCTTCGCCATGGTGCTCGTTGATCAAAAACCCGAACTCGGCAAGACGACTGACGGCAACCCGCCCCTGCGCCATCACCGGCATGGTGCTGATCAACAGCCCCAACGGGCCCAGGATATACATCACCGTCAAGACACTGGCAGTGAGCACTTTGCTGTCGGCTGCCACCAGCAGCGGCAAGGCGAACACCAGGCTGCCGATCAGCAGTGACTGGGTGAGCAGGCCCATGTTTTCAGCGTCCAAGTACCACAGGTGCTCGATGAAGTTGAACCGGGCCACGCGGGTGGACGACTCTTTGATCGCCGAGCGGCCGAACCAGCGACGGCGAATGCCGTTGAGTTTCAGCTCCTTGAGGCCAAAGACCAGCCCGTGGGTATGCTCGTTGAAAGCGGTGAATTCATCACGCACGCGGGCGGTGTATTTCACGCCACCCAGGAACAAAAAGACGTAGAGCATGGCGCCCACGGCCAGCAGCCCCAGCGTCACTGCGAACACCGTCCAGGACAGGTAGGCCAGGTACGCCAGGCCAAACATGAACACGGTCGATTCCACCAACATCACCGGCATCACCAGCAGCGTCGCGTTGAGCTGGGGAATGTCCGTGGTCAGCAGCGTGAGCACGTTGGGCGGGCCACGCCGGTCCACTTCTTCCAGCGGCGAAGCGAGGATTTTCTGGCACAGCGCGATGCGCAGGCGCGTCATCAACTTCATGTTGGCATAGGCCGGAAACAAGGTGGCGGCGTTACGAAACGCCAGCGCGATCACCGTCAGGCCAATGAACCAATACAGCCAGTGCAGGCGCGAGCCTTCTTCATAGATGGCCTGGTTGACCACGTTGATCACGGCGATTGCCGCCACCCCACTGACAATACCGGTCAACATCGAAAAGAAGGCAAGCCAGGGATGGTTTCGCCACAGCAGGCGCATGACCGAGCCTGGTTTAGGCGGGTTCTCATGCTCTTTATTCATGGATTACGTCCTCAAATACACTCAAGACCGGGCATGGTCCGTCAGGCCAACCGCTTCAACCGGCCAGGATGCCGGGGCTGCCAAGTGTACGGATTGCCTGAAATCGGGCTGTCCCTGAAAGCCTGTACAAAACCCTCGCCAGGGAAAATACCCGGCAGGCGCGGGGCAAATCCGCGAGAGGCGACCCCGGCTTGCCGGATGTCCCCCGTTTCCATTGCAGACCGTCCCGCAATGGGTAGGCCTAATGCGAACCCTGGCAGCACCCTCTTGAGGAGAGAACGATGACCGCGCTCATCGCTCGTACAACAAAAACACACCGTCGATATCAAGGATGATCGGGCTATGGATTTAACCAGCAGTATTCGAAATGCGGACAGTCCGCAGTTCTATTTCATACTAGGCGAGTTGATTTCCAGCACCGACCAGGATCACTTCGCACTCAACATGCTCAAGCTGATCGACAAGCTGTTGCCTGTCACGGCGTTGACGCTCAGTGAGTGGACCATCGACGAGTCCCAAGCCAGCCTGGTGGATATCAAGGCGCTGGGCAGCGCGGGTACAGCCGCCGACATCGCGCCGCCCCACAGCACTCGCCACCCCGAAGAACACCCGCTGTTCAAGGAAGTGTTCGAGATGGAAGACTCGCTGCTGATCCGCATGAACACCCGCAGCAAAAAGGCCGCGCAGCCCGACGCCCACCAGTGCACGCTGGTGTCACGCCGGGGTAACCGGCGCTGCGTGGTGACGCTGTTCCGCTCCCACAGCCAGCGCGATTTTTCCCTGACCGAACTGTCGCTGCTCAAGAACCTGTCCGAGGCCTTGCTGCCGCTGATCGAAAGCTATGCCCAGTTCAGCCGTCAGAACACGCTCAAAAGAATGGGCGGCTGGATGACGGCCCCGGTGACCAACCATGAGCAAACGCAAATTCAACGTGAGTTCCACAAGCGCCTGACGCTGTGCGACATCACTTTGTCGACGCGCGAACAGGAAGTCTGCCTGGGCCTGCTCACGGGCGGGACTGTGCCGGAAATGGCCGAAAAACTGCGCCTCAAAAACAGCTCCGTCGAAACCTACCTCAAGCGCGCAACCGCGAAACTTGGGGTCAGCGGCCGGCATGGCCTGACCAAATGGATGGTCGGCACCTAGCAGCATTTGTAACGCGGGTCACTGCGACGTCACCCGCGCTCCCTTTTTACATGAGGCTTGTCCATGAACACGTTTCCTTTTTCCCTGGCGACACTGGCAGCGGCCGTCGTGCTGGGTGGTTGCTCGCTCATCCCCGACTATCACCAGCCCCAGGCGCCGGTTGCAGCGCAGTTCCCGCAGGGCCCGGCCTACGGCGCCTCGGCCGGGACGGTGAGTGAAGCCACGGCCAAACAGGGCTGGCGCAATCTGTTTCAAGACCCGGCGCTGCAACAGCTGATCCAGACCGCCCTGACCAACAACCGCGACCTGCGGGTGGCCGCCTTGAATGTTGAGGCCTTTCGCGCGCAGTACCAGATCCAGCGTGCCGACCTGTTCCCGGCCGTGTCCGCCAATGCCAGCGGCAACCGCCAGCGTGTGCCGGCCAGCATTACCCAGACCGGCAAGTCTGCAATCACCTCGTCCTATTCGGCGACCTTGGGCATCAACGCCTATGAGCTGGATTTCTTCGGCCGGATCCGCAGCCTCAGCGAGCAGGCGATGCAGGTTTACCTGTCGACCGAACAAGCCCGTCGCAGTGCCGAGCTGAGCCTGGTGTCAAGCGTGGCCGGGGCCTACCTGACCTGGCGCGCCGACCAGGAGCTGCTGGCGCTGACCCACCAGACCCTGGCTTCGTTTGAAGAAAGCCTGCGCCTGACCACCCGCAGCCTGCAAGCCGGTGCGGCCTCTTCACTGGACGCCGCGCAGGCGCAAACCAGCGTCGAAAGCGCCCGCGCCAACCTGGCCCGCTACGAGCGCCAGGTGGCCCAGGACTTGAACAGCCTGACCCTGCTGGTGGGCACCGCGTTGCCCGCCGACCTGCCCGCCCGCCCGCTGGCCAGCGACCTGATAGCCCAGGTGCCCGCCGGTTTGCCATCGGACTTGCTGCAACGCCGCCCGGACATTCTCCAGGCCGAATACCAGCTCAAGTCGGCCAACGCCAACATCGGCGCCGCCCGCGCTGCGTTCTTTCCCAGTGTCAGCCTGACCGCCAACGCCGGGGCGTCCAGCTCCGAACTGTCGAGCCTGTTCAAGGGCGGGTCGGGCAGTTGGAGCTTCCAGCCGCAGATCAACCTGCCGATCTTCAATGCCGGCAGCCTGCGCGCCAGCCTGGATTACGCCAAGCTGCAAAAGGAAATCAGCGTGGCCCAGTATGAAAAGGCGATCCAGACCGCGTTCCAGGAAGTCGCCAATGGCCTGGCCGCACGCCAGACCTACAACGCCCAGCTGAGTGCACAACGCGACCTGGTGCAGGCCGACCAGACCTACTACCACCTCGCCGAACGCCGTTACCGCCTGGGCCTGGACAGCAACCTGGTGTTTCTCGATGCGCAGCGCTCGCTGTTCGCCTCCGAGCAGACGCTGATCACTGACCGCCTGGCCCAGTTGGTGGCCGAGGTCAACCTGTACACGGCGCTGGGCGGGGCATGGGGAGAGCAGCCCCAACTGGCATCTGCCGAGACGCGCCCATGAGTACCTTCGAGCCGGGCCAATATGTGCGCCTGCGCTCGGGGGGCAAACGCATGCGGGTGATGCCTGCGCTGGAGACGGCGCAGCTGTACGGCACCTCGCTGGTGCCGTGCGAATACCAGGAGAAAAAACGCACGGTGCTGGGCTTCTACAACGCCGCCAACCTGACGCTGGCAGACGCCCCTGCTGGGGCGCCCACACGCTGAGCGGGGTGCTTGCCGTCAGCTGCGCGGCTGCACCTTTAGATGCCGCGCGTACCACGGCCGCTGCGGCACCTTGCGAAACAACCCCGCCAACCGGTCCTCGTCCTCGCCAAAGGTAATGCGCAGCGCGAGTTTCATCGTCTCCGGATCCATTTCCACCGAACGCCCCCTCTGCAAGCCAGGGGTGGTGCTGCAGCCGTGGGTGTCCGGCCCCAGCCAGGGGTCGCCGACTTCCACCCAGCGCCCCTGGGCAAACCACGGCACTCCATTGACCTCAAGGCGGCTGACTTCGCCCGGATGAAAGCGTTCGTGGGCACGAAACCAGTCTTCGACGCGGTCGTCGATCCAGCCGTGGAAGTGCCAGAACACCGGGTTGACGTGGGAGGAAAACGGGTCGCCGAGAAAGTCGTTTTCGGCGGTGTACCAACGGCTGGCAAAGTCCGCCGGGTCACGTGCCAGTGGCACCGGGGCGCCGTTGGACGGGTCGCGAGGCACCGAGGCCCAGCGCATGTGCAGCCAGTCGTGCAGGCCCAGCTCCAGTTCCGAGCCGAACTGGCCGAGGGTGAGCCTGGCCAGGTAGCGCGGGTCGCGGTACTGCGATTCCCAGACCTCAAAATTGCTGTGGTAGGTTTCGGCCGCCTTGATGTCGCTGACCCACTGGGTGTACTCCTCGTCTCCCGGCGCCAGCCAGGTGGGCGGCAACGAGTAGCCGTCGTGGTTGTCGAAGTAGCGCATAAAGCCCTGGCGATCGCGCACAAGCTCAGGCTGGGGTTGCGGAAAGTACGGCCAGGACGGCAGGTCTTGCATGGACCGGGCGGTGCCGAGCATGTGCCGGTGCATGAAAAAGAAGTCGATGCCCGAGCCGTTGCGGTCCTTGCGCGGGCCACGGGCATCGCGCTCACGGTCGCGGGGGCCGGGTTGCCAGCCGATCCCGCGCAGGGCGTTGCGTTTTTCCTCAGACAGCTTGTGCCACTGATCCCGCGTGGCGTGCCAGAGCTGGTGAAACAGGCGATGCTCGGGGGCGATCAGCCACGCCAGCAGCGTGGGGTTGAGGCCGACGCGCTGGCGGGCCTCGGGGAACACCCGCTTGGTGGCGACAAAACGGCTGTCGCGCTCGAGCAAGGCCAGCGCCCGGTTCAGGTTAAAGACCTGCCCACTGAGGGTGCCGCTGCCCGCGTTGCCAAAGTCGGCCCAGACTTCGTCAAGGCTCATCTTCAATTCGTAGGCGGGCGCGCCGCCTGCGGTGTCGCGGTCGACCAGCCGCCAGTACAACTGGGCGCCGTCACCGGGGGCCAGGTCGCCAAACACCCGGTAACGGGGCTCGCCCTCGCCTTGCAGGCGCTCGGCGGTGTCCAGGTAACCGCGCAGGCCCCGGCCACGCGGGGCGATGTCGAGCAGCAGCATCAAACCGTCAAGCGGCAGGCCCGCAAGGCCCGCGTCACGCCCTTGCAGACGCACGTCCCACACCCCGCGCAGGCTGTTCGCCAGGTGCTGGCCGGCGGTGTCGGCCAGGTCCACCGTGGCTTCGCCGGGGGTGATCACAAACGCTTCACGCGTCAACTCGCGGTGGGCATAAAAAGCAGCCGGCACCGCAGCGCCTGTCAGCGCCAGGCCGGCGATGAAGCCCCGTCGGGAAATCGTCATGGTCCTACCTTATTTAGCCCGCCCTCGCCTGCGGTGAAGCAGGCTGTATCAGAGCTAGAACGTTCGCTGCCCGGGGAAATTTACCGGGCATGGCCTGCGCGCTAAATTTCGCCGCCCCAGGCTCGTTCATCCCAGATAGCAAAGGCCTCAACTGACTGAGATGGCAATGACAAAACCACGTTCGAAAAAGGCACTGTTCATCGGTTTGCCACTCGCCCTGGCCATTGGCGCAGGCGCGGGTTTTCTGGTCTGGGACCACTGGTTCAAGGGTAACGCCGGGTATCCGCTGGAAGTGATCAAGCACGCCAACGAGCTGCAGGACCGCCTGCTGTCGTTCGACAGTCACATCACCGTGCCGCTGGACTTTGGTGGCGTGGGCAACGAGGCCGACAAGGACGGCAGCGGCCAGTTCGACCTGGCCAAGGCGGCCAAGGGACGCTTGTCCGGCGCGGCGCTGACGATCTTCGGCTGGCCGGAGATGTGGAACGGCCCCAACGCGCCGCACAAGCCCACGGCCGGTTTTGTCGACGAGGCCCGTCACGAGCAGGAGGTGCGCTACACGATCATTTCCGGCATGGTCCGCGACTTTCCCAACCAGGTGGGCATTGCCTACACGCCGGACGATTTCCGGCGCCTGCATGGCGAGGGCAAATTCGCGATCTTTATCAGCATGCTCAACGCCTACCCGCTGGGCCACGACCTGAACCAGCTGGACCTGTGGGCCGCGCGCGGCATGCGCATGTTTGGTTTCAGCTACATCGGCAATAACGACTGGTCCGACTCGTCGCGCCCGCTGCCGTTTTTCAATGATTCGGTGGACGCGCTGGACGGGCTGTCGGAGATCGGCCAGCAAGCCGTGCACCGCCTCAATGACCTGGGGGTGATCATAGATGTGTCGCAGATGTCGACCAAGGCCCTGGAGCAAGTCGCGCAGTTGAGCCGCACGCCCATGGTCGCGTCGCATTCGGCCCCGCGTGCGGCGGTGGACATCCCGCGCAACCTCAGCGACAAGGAACTGCAGCTGATCAAAAACAGCGGCGGCGTGGTGCAGGTGGTCGGTTTCCCCGCCTACCTGCGCCCGCTCAGCCAGCCCATCCAGGACAAACTCAACGCATTGCGCGCCCGCTTCGACCTGCCGCCCCTGCCCAACCTCGCCATGGCCTTGATGCCGGGCGACCCGATCATTGCTGCGTGGCCCGAGCAGAAGTTCGGCCAGTACGCCCAGGCGCTGTACGCGATTCTTGAAGAAGAACCCAAGGCCACGCTCAAGGATTGGGGCGACGCCATTGACTACACCGTGCGCAAGATCGGCATCGATCACGTCGGCATCGCCTCGGACTTCAACGACGGCGGCGGCCTCAAGGGCTGGGAAAACGTCGGCGAGGTGCGCAACGTCACCGCCGAGCTGATCCAGCGCGGCTACTCCGAAGCCGACATCGCCAAGCTGTGGGGCGGCAACTTCCTGCGGGTGTGGGACCAGGTGCAAAAAGCCGCCAAACCCTTGGCCAACCGTTGACCCCTCGACCCGGAACGAAACCCGCCCATGACTGACCGCCGTACATTCCTCAAGCAGGCAGGCCTGCTGGCCGCAAGCCTGCCGCTGGGCGCCAGCGTCATCCCGCAGGCCCTGGCCGCCGCCCCTTCGCCCACAGATCCCTGGGCAACGTTTCGCCAGCTGTTCGACCAGGACCCGGACTACCTGCACTTTTCCAACTTCCTGGTCACCTCCCACCCCAAGCCCGTACGCGAGGCCATCGCACGCTACCGCGCCCAGATCGACCGCAACCCGGGCCTGGCCATGGACTGGGACCTGCAGGAAACCTGGAAACGCGAAGGCCAGGTGCGCGAATGGGCCGGGCGTTACCTGAACGCCAAGCCCGGCCAGATCGCCCTCACCGGCAGCACGTCCGAAGGCCTGGCGATGATTTACGGCGGCATTCACGTGCGGCCCGACCAGGAGATCCTGACCACGGTGCACGAACACTACGCCACCGAGTACAGCCTGGACTTTCGCGTGCGCAAGGAAGGCACCCAGGTGCGCAAGATCGCCCTGTTCAAAGACCCGGCCCAGGTGTCTGCCGACGAGATCCTCGGTTCGATCCAGCGCAACATCCGCCCCAACACCCGGGTGCTGGGCATGACCTGGGTGCAGTCCGGCAGCGGCGTCAAGCTGCCCATCGGCGAGATCGGCAAGCTGGTGGACGCGCACAACCGCGACCGCGACGACAAAGACCGCATCCTGTATGTGGTCGATGGCGTGCACGGTTTTGGCGTGGACGCCCTCGACTTTCCCGACATGCACTGCGACTTCTTTATCGCGGGCACCCACAAATGGATGTTCGGGCCCCGGGGCACCGGGATCATCTGCGCCCGCTCGGCGACAAACACCGACGTGACCCCCATGGTGCCGACCTTTTCCGAAGACACCGATTTCGCCACCCGCATGACGCCCGGCGGCTACCACGCCTTCGAGCACCGCTGGGCGGCGGACGAAGCGTTCAAGTTGCACCTGCAACTGGGCAAGGCACAGGTGCAGTCGCGCATTCAGGCACTCAACGACGAACTCAAGCACCAGTTGCTGGCACAGCCGCAGATCGAACTGGTCACCCCGCGCAGCCCGGCGCTGTCGGCAGGCTTCACGTTTTTTCGCGTCAAGGGCCAGGACAGCGACCAGGTAGCCGCCTACCTGATGAAGCAACGCGTGGTGGTCGACGCCGTGGACCGCGACGTTGGCCCGGTGATCCGCACCGCACCCGGCTTGCTCAACACCCCGGCAGAAATCCAGCGCTTCATGGCCCTGCTGACCCCACGCCTGTGACCCCTTTTACCTTTGAACGAGAGGCACCCATGAAACACTGCAAACCCCTCGCTACCCTGGCACTGGCCGCCGTGTGCGGCGCGCTCTTGCCAAGCCTGGCACACGCCGACACGCCACAACCCGGCAAGGTGTTCAAAGACTGCAAGGACTGCCCGGAGATGGTCGTGCTGCCCGCTGGCACCTTTACCATGGGCACGCCCGAAGACGAGGTGGGCCGCGAGCCCGATGAAGGCCCGATGCACGAGGTGACGTTTGCCAAGGCGTTTGCCATGAGCCGCTTTCACATCACCGCTGCCGAGTGGGACAGCTACGTGCGCCAGAGCGGCGTGCAGATCGCCAACGGCGACGAACGCCCGGGCCGCGAGTGCGTGGCCAGTAAGCCGCGCTACCCACAGGGGCCCCGCCAGCCAGCGGTGTGCATGGACTTTGACGACGTGAAGAACTACGTGGCCTGGCTGTCGAAAAAGACTGGCTACACCTACCACATGGTCAGCGAAGCCCAACGCGAATACGCCGCCCGCGCAGGCTCCACCGGGCCGTTCCCCTTCCCGTTCGACGAAGGCAAGGACTACAGCATCGCCCAGCACGCCAACACCTACGGCCCGGCGGACGGCTACAGCTACACCTCGCCGGTGGGCAGCTACCCGCCCAACGCGTTTGGCATGTATGACATGCACGGCAACGTGTATGAGTGGCTGGCCGACTGCGAACACAGCAATTACATCGGCGCGCCCACCGATGGCAGCGCCTGGGTGGAGCCGGGGTGCAAGTCCTACCAGATTCGCGGCAATGACTGGGGCGAGGCACCGGTGTTTTCCCGCTCGGGCAACCGCAACAACATTTACCCGCAGACCCGGGGCGACTGGATCGGTTTTCGCGTAGTACGCGACCTCTAGGCCCTGCCCCACGCCCGTCACACAAGCGCTCGCCGACCATCGGCGAGCGGCTAAATTTAGCCACGGGCCAGACGTTCTATTGGGTGTCTGTCCCGCCCCCAAGGAACCCACCTCTCATGTCCCAGCCCACGCGCGGTGCAATTCATGAATTGTTCACCCTCCTCAAACCCTTTCGCCTGGTAGTCGCGCTGTCCATCCTGCTGGGCATGGTGGGCGGCCTGAGCGTGACCGTGCTGCTGGCCACCATCAACAGCGCCCTGCATTCGGACGGCGGCCTCACCCAATCGGTGGTGCTGTTGTTCGCCGGCCTGTGCCTGATGGCGCTGTTCAGCTCGATTTGCTCGGACATCGGCACCAACTTCGTCGGCCAGCACATCATTGCCAAACTGCGCAAGGAGCTGGGCGAGAAAGTGCTCTCGGCGCCCATCGAGCAGATTGAACGCTATCGCAGTCACCGGCTGATTCCGGTCCTCACGCACGACGTAGACACCATCAGCGACTTCGCCTTCGCCTTTGCCCCGCTGGCAATCTCGCTGACCGTCACCCTGGGCTGCATGGGCTACCTGGCCATGCTGTCCTGGCCGATGTTCCTGCTGCTGGTGGTGGCCATTCTGATCGGCACCGTGGTGCAGTTTCTCGCCCAGGGCGCCGGTATCAAGGGCTTCATGGCCGCACGCGACGCCGAAGACGTGCTGCAAAAGCACTACAACGCCATCGCCGAAGGCGCCAAGGAACTGCGCATCCACCGGCCCCGCCGCCAGCGCATGTTTGCCTCGGGCATCCAGGCCACGGCCGATTTCATCTGCAAGACCCAGGTGCGTTCGATCAACACCTTCGTGATCGCAAAGACCTTCGGCTCCATGCTGTTTTTTGTGGTCATCGGCTTGGCCCTGGCCCTGCAAACCCTGTGGCCCAGCGCCGACAAGACCGTGATGAGCGGCTTTGTGCTGGTGCTGCTTTATATGAAAGGCCCGCTGGAACACTTGATTGGCACACTGCCGATCGTCAGCCGGGCGCAGATTGCCTTTCGCCGGATCGCCGAGTTGTCGGAGCAATTTTCGTCCCCCGAACCGCACCTGCTGCTCAAGGACCAGGACGCCCACAAGAGCCCGGTGCACACCCTGGAACTGCGCGAGGTGAGCTATGCGTTTGCACCCGTGCAGGGCAATGCGCCGTTTACCCTGGGGCCGGTCAACCTGACCATCCGCCAGGGCGATATCGTGTTCATCGTCGGCGAAAACGGCTGCGGCAAGACCACGCTGATCAAACTGCTGCTGGGGCTCTACGCGCCGCAACAGGGGCACATCCTGCTGAACGGCCAGGCCATCAACCCCGTCAACCGTGATGACTACCGCCAACTGTTCACCACGGTGTTTGCCGACTACTACCTGTTCGATGATGTGGTGCAAGGCGACACCCAGATCCCCGAAGACGCCAACCGCTACCTGGAACGCCTGGAGATTGCCCACAAGGTGAGCGTCAAGGACGGCAGCTTCACCACCACCGACCTGTCCACCGGCCAACGCAAGCGCCTGGCGCTGGTCAACGCGTGGCTCGAAGAACGCCCGGTGCTGGTGTTCGACGAATGGGCCGCGGACCAGGACCCCACCTTCCGGCGGATTTTCTACACCGAGCTGCTGCCCGACCTCAAGCGCCTGGGCAAGACCATCATCGTGATCTCCCACGACGACCGTTACTTCGACGTGGCCGACCAACTGGTGCGCATGGAAGCCGGGCGCGTGAGGGTGCAGGCCGACGCCACCGCCTGACCGGCCATGTGTCCGATCAAGCCCCTGGCCACCGCGTGGTGCCAGGGGCTTTTTTGTGGCGGACTAAATTTGGGCGCTGCCCGACCGTTTTTAACATCAGCACAGAAACACGCCGCGTTGATCCCCCTGTCCACACCCGATTTTTTTGGAGCGGTTTCGCTCCGGTTTTTTCAACGCGATGCGTCTAATAATAGTTCTTATTAACTAAAAGTCTGCCAAGACCCCTCTGGAGCCTTCTCACAACATGAACACCACCCGCCCGCGCCGTTCAACGCGCCCCGTCTTCACCCGTACATTGCTGGCCAGCGCCATCCTGGGCCTGGCCCTCACCGCCGGCCAGGCCCAGGCCGCGCCGGTGCCGTTGAATATCCCGGCGCAATCGCTGTCCAGCGCATTGCAGGCCCTGGGGCACCAGGCAGACGTGCAGATCCTGTACGGGCCAGAAACCGTGCAGGGCCTGCAATCCAAACCGGTCAACGGCGTGCTGGAACCGGCCCAGGCCCTGGAAACCCTGTTGGCAGGCAGCGGCATCAACTATTCGCAAACCGGCAATACCCTCTCGCTGACGCCGCCCGGGGCGGGCTCGACGTTGCAACTGGGTGCCATCAGCATTTCCGGCAAGGCACGGGGCTCCACCACCGAAGGCACCGGCTCCTACACCACCGACTCTTCGAGCAGTTCCACCCGGCTGAACATTCCGCTCAAGGAAACGCCACAGTCGATCACGGTCATCACCCAGCAACGCCTCCAGGACCAGCACCTGACCAACCTCACCGACACCCTGGAAGCCGTCTCCGGCATTACCGTGGTGCGCGAAGGCCTGGGCGCCGACTCCGACAGCTACTACTCCCGCGGCTTTGCCATCAACAACTATGAAATCGACGGCGTGCCCACCTCCTCGCGCCTGGACAACTACACCCAGAACACCGCCATGTACGACCGCGTCGAAGTGGTGCGTGGCTCTACCGGCCTGATCAGCGGCATGGGCGACCCGTCCGCCACCATCAACCTGATCCGCAAGCGCCCTACCGCCACCCCGCAAGTGAGCATTGGCGGCGAAGCCGGCAGCTGGGACCGTTATGGCGCGAACATCGATGTGTCCGGCCCGCTGACCGAAACGGGCAACATCCGTGGGCGGCTGGTGGTGGACTACAAAAACCAGAGCGCCTGGATCGATCGCTACAAGCAGGACAACAACCTGATCTACGGCATCAGCGAATTCGACCTGTCGGACACCCTGCTGCTGACCGTGGGCTTCAGCTACCAGACCCAACACACCAACCAACCGCCACGCAGCGGCTTCCCGCTCAAATACAGCGACGGCAGCCTCACCGACTTCAAGCGCGCCTTCAACACCAGCGCCGACTGGTCCTACTACGACCACGAGCAAACCACCTTCTTCACCTCGCTCGAACAGCAGTTCAGCAATGGCTGGAGCGGCAAGGTCGAATACAGCCGCAACGAGAACAAGTACGACTCCGAGATCGTCTACCTGGCGGGCGATATCGACAAAAGCACAGGCCTTGGCGCCTACGTGATGCCCAACAAGTTCAAGGGCAACCCGGTGCAGAACGCGGTGGACGCCTACCTTACCGGCCCGTTCCAGCTGTTTGGCCGTGAACACGAGCTGATCACCGGCGTTACCCTGTCGCAGATCCGCAACGACAATGCCCCGGACTACGGCGGCTGGGTTCGCCCGGGCGGCGACTACGACGGCAGCCTGGGCCCGATCAACAGCTGGAACGGCAGCATCGGCAAGCCGGACTTCGTCAACACCGGCCGCCAGGACTTCAAGGAAAACCAGTACGCGGCCTACCTGACCTCGCGTTTCCACCTCAACGATGACACCACGCTGATCGTCGGCGGCCGGGTGATCGACTGGAAACAGGACGATGAAACCCGTTACTTCTCCGGCGACGTCAACCGCTCCAATCGCAAGGAAACCGGCGTGACCATCCCGTACGCGGGCCTGGTATACGACCTGAGCGACATCTGGTCGGTGTACGCCAGCTACACCAAGATCTTCAACCCCCAGTCGCTGCAAACCAGCAGCGGCAGCTACCTGGCGCCGCTGGAAGGCACCGGCTATGAAGCGGGTGTGAAAGCCACCTTCAACGAAGGCAGGCTGAACACCAGCCTGGCCCTGTTCAAAGTCGAGCAGGACAACCTCGGCATCGCCGACGGCACCAACCTCACCCCGGCAGGCGGGCAGGCCTACAAGGCCACCAAGGGCACCACCACCCAGGGCGTGGAATGGGAGTTCAACGGTGAGCTGGCCGAGGGTTGGCAAGCGGCGGGCGGCTACACCTACAGCGTGAGTACCGACGAGGACGACAAGCGCATCGCCACGCAGATCCCGCGTCACAGCTTCAAGACCTTCACCTCGTACCGCCTGAGCGGCCCGCTGGACAAGCTGACCGTGGGTGGCGGCCTGAACTGGCAGAGCAAGACCGGCTTTGACCTCACGTACTACGAGCAGAAAAGCTACGCGGTCACCAACCTGATGGCCCGCTACGACATCTCCAAAAACCTGTCGGCGTCGGTCAACCTGAACAACGTGTTTGACAAGGAGTACTACACCACGACCAGTGCGGGCGTGTGGGGTGCACCGCGTAACCTGATGACGTCGTTCAAGTACACCTTCTGATCGGTCGGCACCCTGTAAAAAAAGCGCATCAGTTTGGCTGATGCGCTTTTTTCATGGCCGTTCGTAAAGCGTTTATCGCACCGCAAACACCTGCCGCAAGGCCTGGCCAATCTGCGCCTGGGCGTCTTCGGCCTCATCGATGATCGCGCCCATGCGCAAAAAATCATGGGGCATTCCCGGGTACACCGACACCTGCACCGCCGCGCCCGCCTCCCGCAGGTGCGCGCCATAGGCCAGGCATTCGTCATGCAACGGGTCGCACTCGCCCAGGATCAGCAACGACGGCGCCAGGCCCTGCGGCACCGCGCTCAATAGCGGTGAAAAGCGCGGGTGCTGGCGGTCGGCGGGGGTCTGCTGATACAGGCCGTAGAACCACTGCAGCGTGGCTTTTTCCAGCAGATAGCCCTGGGCATAGCGCTCCAGCGACGGGGTGCTGCGGCTCGCGTCGGTGACCGGGTAAATCAGCACCTGCAAGCGTGGCGCCGGGGCCTGCTGGGCCTGGGCCAGTTGCGTCGCCAGCACCGCCACCAGGCTGCCGCCCACACTGTCGCCGCCCAGGGCCAGGCGCGCGGTATCGATCCCAAGCCCGGCGCCCTGCGCCACCAGCCAGTGCCAGGCGTCTTCGGCATCGTCGGCGGCCGTGGGGAAACGCCACTGCGGCGCCAGCCGGTAGGCAACGGACAGCACCGCGCAGCCCGCGCTGTCGGCCAGCGCGCGGCACAGCGAGTCGTGGGAGTCCAGGCTCCCCACCACGTAGCCGCCGCCGTGGAAATACAACAGCGCCGCCGACGGCGCCTCCACGCTCAACGAGCGGGCACTGTACAACCGCGCGGGCAACTGCTGGCCGTCGCGGGTCGGGATGTAAAGCGCCTCCACGTGCTCAAGGTCCGGGCCGCCTGCGTCCATCATTTGCGACGACACGTCAAATTGCTCGCGGGCCTGTTCAGGCGACAGTTGGTGCATCGCCAGGTTTTTCCCGGCGGCACGGCCGCTGTCGACCAGTTCAAGAAAGGCGGCGATATCAGGGTTCAATGGCATAAAAATACTCGGTGTGCCGGGTGGGCCTGGGGCCGCACCCGGCGTCTGTTCAAGGGTTCAAATTACGGCAACAGGTTGCGCCAGCGCGTCGACCAGCCCTTGCAGGACGTCTTCGACACGCGGCACCTCAAAGTGACCACAGGCCAACACGTGCCCTTCGACCGGCTGGCCAAGCTGGCTAGCCAAGCGCGCCGCCTCCTCGCCACGGCCCGCGGTCCACCAGCACTCGGGGCTGACGGCCAAGGGTTCGCACGCGGTCAGTTGCAGCGACAGCCGCTTGAGGTGACGGGCCACACGGAACACCTGCGCCAGTTCATCGGCGCCGAAGCCTGCGCGATCCGTGATTGCGCCTTCGCGCGCCAGCGCCTCGCCGAGCAACTGGCGCACGTTGCCAGGCGTCTCCAGGCCGCCCACCTGCAGGTACGGCGTCAGGCTCGAGCGCGTCACGCCGACGAACTCGCGCAAGTCGGCCTGCCAGTCATCCACGCCCGTGTGCGGTTCACCCGGCACATACGTGTCCAACAGGCCCAGACACTCCACGGCCTCCCCTTCGCGCTGCAACTGCGCACTCATCAGTGCGGCCAACGTGCCGCCCAACGACCAGCCCACCAGGTAATAAGGCCCCTCGGGCTGCTGCTGGCGCAGGTAGCCGACGTAATCGCGGGCCATTTGTGACAGCGACTCGTCCTGCCACTGGGGGTCGAGCACCATGCGCGACTGGATCGCGACCACTTGCCGTTCACCGGCCAAGGCGCGGGCCAGCGGCTCGTAGTCGAACACCGTGCCAAACCCGGCATGCACGCAGAACAGCGGCGCACGCCCCGCCACGGCCAGGCTGAGGGCCAGCAACGGCGAGCCCTGCACGGCGGCGTGGGTGGCGGTCAACTCGCCAATCGTGGGTTTTTGCATCAGGTCGCGCAGTTTCAGGTTCAGGCCCTGGGCTTTCAGGGCGCGGGAGCGGGCGATCAATTGCAAGCTGAGGATCGAATCGCCCCCCAGTTCGAAGAAATTGTCATCCAGCCCGACGCGTTCCACGTTCAACAAGCCTTGCCAGATCACCGCCAACGCCTTTTGCACCTCGGTCACCGGCGCGACATACGCGCCAGTGGCCACGGCGGCAGACGGCTGCGGCAGTGCCTGGCGGTCGAGCTTGCCATTGGGGGTCAACGGCAGCTGGTCCAGGCACATCAGGTGCGCAGGCACCATGTAGTCCGGCAACACCTGTTGCAATTGCTCGCGCAAACGCTGCACCAGGCCTTGTTCGGCCCCCGCATCGACGGCGGTCACGTAACCCAAAAGCTGTTTGCCGCTGCCCGCGTCGCGGGCGATTACCACCGCTTCGCGCACTTGGGCACAGTCTTTGAGGCGTGCCTCGATCTCGCCCAGCTCGATACGGAAACCACGGATCTTGACCTGCTGGTCGATACGGCCCAGGTAGTCGGCCGTGTCATCGGCGCGCAGGCGCACCAGGTCGCCGGAGCGGTACAGGCGCCCGCCCGTTTGGCTGTACGGGTCGGGCACGAAACGCTCGGCGGTCAGCGCGGCGCGGTTCAGGTAGCCACGGGCCAGGCCTTCGCCGCCCAGGTACAGCTCACCGGACACGCCGTTGGGCAACAGGTTGAGGTCCATGTCCAGCACCTGCACGCTGCGGTTGCCGACGCGTGTGCCGATCGGCGCGTAAGCCGCCCCGCAGCTGTCCGCCGGGCCGGCTTTCCAGATCAGTGGCGTGACCACCGTTTCGGTCGGGCCGTAACCGTTGATGATGAACTGTGGACGCAAGGCGCGCTGGGCCAGCTCCAGACTGGCCTGCGGCACTGCATCCCCGCCAAAGCAGTAGATGCGGACCGGCGGCGGGTTGCCGTCGCGTTCGGCCTGTTCGGCCAGCTGTTGCAGGTACACCGGCGGGAACGCCGCCACGGTCACGCCGTAGGCATGCAAGGCGGCGTAGGTCTGCTCCGGGGTCCACAGGCTGTCATCGCGCACCAGCAAGCGGGCGCCATGGGTCAGGGCCGTCAGCCAGCGTTCATGCGCGCCGTCGAAGGCAAACGACATGAAGTGCAATTCGCAGTCAGCCGGGCTCATGGCATAGCGCTCGCCAATGGCGCTGCAATGCATGGCCAACGGGCCGTGGCTGACCGCAACGCCCTTGGGCTGCCCGGTGGAGCCGGAGGTGTAGATCACGTACGCGAGGGTGTCGCGGTGGACCTGCACCGCCGGGGCCGTGTCGGCAAAATCGTCGAGCACCAGGCGGTCGAGTTCCAGCACCTGCACCTGGGCCGGGATCGGCAGTTGAGTGCGCAGTCGCTGTTCGGTCAACAGCAAGGCAATGCCTGAGTCTTGCATCATGTAGGCCAGGCGCTCGGCCGGGTAGCTGGCGTCCAGCGGCACATAGGCGCCGCCGGCCTTGAGCACCGCCAGCAACGCGACAATCATCGCCTCACTGCGCGCCAGCGCCACACCCACCCGCACCTCCGGGCCCACACCTTCAAGGATCAAGGCCCGCGCCAGGCGATTGGCCTGCGCCTCCAGCGCGCCAAACGTCAGCTGGCGCTCGGCAAACAGCACCGCTGGCGCCTCCTGGTGGGCCTGGGCCCATTGGCTGATGCGCTGATGCACCCACACCGGCTCCTCCACCGCCTCTTGCACCCAGGCGGCGGGCGGCAGAACGCCCGGCAGGCCGATGGCGCCCAGGCGTTGCTCCGCGTCACTGGCAAGGCGCTGGATCAGGCCTTCCATATGACCGCGAATGCCCTCCACCACCGCCTCGTCAAAGTGCTCTTGCAGGTACATGTACTCGATCACCAGGCCGTCTTCGAGCGTGACCATCAGGTCCATCGGGAAGTCGGTCAAACCGGCGCTGGAGGCATCGCCAAATTCCAGGCTGGTGTCTTGCCAGGCGCGCAAGGCCTGATCGATAGGCTGGTTTTCGAACACGATGATGCTGTCGAACAAGGCCTGCCCGGCCTTGCCCGCCCAACGCTGGATATCGGCCAGCGGCGTGTACTCGCGTTCACGCATGTCCAGGTTGTAGGCCTGCAATTGGCGCAACCACTCGCCCACGCCCTGCTGGGGCGCGAGGTCCTGGATCACCGGCAAGGTGTTGATGAACAGGCCCATGATGCGCTCGGAGCCCGGCAGGCTGGCTGCCCGGCCCGACACCGTGGCACCGAACGCGACACTGCGCTGGCCGCTGTAGCGGCTGAGCAACAGCAGCCAGGCAGCCTGCACCAGGGTGTTCAGCGTCACCTGCTGACTTTGCGCAAACCCTTTGAAGGCCTCGGTGGTCGCCGCGTCGAAGCGGCTGTACAGCGCCTTGTGGCCCTTGCCCCGGCGCACGCCCGACACGGTGTCGGCCAGGTACGTCGGCTGGTCGAGCACGGCCAGTTGCTGGCGCCAGAACTGCTCGCCCGCCTGGGCATCCTGGCGTTGCAGCCAGGCGATGTAATGCTGGTACGGCAGCGCCGGTGCCAGCGGCTGGCCGGAGTATTCGGCCAGCACTTCGCCGATCAACTGCGAAAGGCTCCAACCGTCGATGAGGAGGTGATGGTAGGTCCACACCAGTTGGTGGCTGTCGTCGTCCAGGCGCACCAGCACAATGCGCTGCAACGGCGGCTGGTCCAGGTCGAACCCTTGCTGACGTTCAGCCGCCGCCAAGGCCTGCAAGCGCTGCTCGACGTCGGCTTCGCCACGCCAGTCCAGTACTTGCAGCGGCACGTCCAGCTGGTCCATGACAAATTGCAGCGGCTGCTCCAGGTCTTGCCACACAAAGCCGGTGCGCAGGATCGGGTGACGGGCAAACGCCACCGCCCAGGCCTGCTTGAACCGCTGCGCCTGCAAGCCCTTGACCGGCAGGCACAACTGGTTGACGTACAGCTCGGCGTCCGGCGCATTGAGGCCCAGGAACAACATGCCCTGCTGCATCGGTGACAACGGATACAGCTGCTGCACCCTGCCCAGCGGAATCGGCAAGGCCTGGACCTGTTCGGGGCTGAGGCTGTGCAATACCGCATCGGCGGCGGGCAGCACGGGCGCCTCGCCCCCTTCAAGGCCGGTAACACGCAGCGCCAGCGCCCGGACGGTCGGCGCCTGGAACAGGTCCTTGGGGCTCAACCCCAACCCGGCCTCGCGGGCCCGGCTGACCACCTGAATGGAGACGATGGAATCGCCGCCCAAGGCGAAGAAGTTGTCGGTGACACCGACTTGCTCCAGCCCCAACACGGCCTGCCAGATACCCGCCAAGGTCTGTTCAGTGGCGGTGTGCGCCGCCACAAAGGCTTCCCGCGTGTGCTCCGGCGCAGGCAGGGCCTTGCGGTCCAGCTTGCCGTTGGCCGACAGCGGCAGGCTGGGCAGCATCACCCATTGGCTCGGCACCATGTAGTCCGGCAGGCAAGTGTGCAGGTATTCGCTCAAGGCTTGGCTGTCGGCGGACTCCGGCACCACGTAGGCCACCAGGTGTTTGCCGTCACGCGCAACGACCACCGCCTCGCGCACGGTGTCATGTTCCAGCAGGCGCGCTTCGATTTCGCCCAGCTCAATGCGCAGGCCGCGGATCTTCACTTGGTGGTCGATACGTCCCGCGTATTCGATCACGCCGTTGTCGCGGTAGCGTGCCAGGTCGCCGGTGCGGTACAGGCGCTCACCAGCCACGAACGGGCTGGCCACAAAACGCTCGGCGGTCAGCGCCGGGCGGCGGTGGTAACCGCGTGCCAGGCCGATACCGGCCAGGTACAACTCGCCCACCACACCGGCTGGCAGCGGTTCAAGGCTGCTGTCGAGAATGTAGGTGGCGAGGTTGGCGATAGGTTGGCCGATGGGCACGCTGTCGCGGCCCTCTTCAAGGCAAGTCCAGGCGGTGACGTCAATCGCGGCTTCCGTTGGGCCGTACAGGTTGTAGAGCCCAGCGTCCGGCAGCTTGGCAAACACTTGCTGCTGAATATCTACCGCCAGCGCTTCACCGCTGCACACGATGCGCTTGAGGCTGGCACAGCGGCTGACGGATTCATCCTGCAAAAACGCCTGCAACATCGACGGCACGAAGTGCAGCGTGGTGATCTGTTCCTCGGTGATCAACGCCACCAGCTTGGCCGGGTCGCGATGATCGCCAGGCGCAGCTACCACCAGACGGGCACCGGTCATCAGCGGCCAGAAGAACTCCCATACCGACACGTCAAAACTGAACGGCGTTTTTTGCAGGACGCTGTCTTGAGCATCCAAACCGTAGGCTTCTTGCATCCAGCACAGGCGGTTCATCAGCGCGACATGGCGGTTGCCAGCGCCTTTGGGTTTGCCGGTAGAGCCGGAGGTGTAGATGACGTAGGCGAGGTTTTCGCCGGTCAATGCCACTGACGGGTTGGCGCTGCTGTAGCCCGACAACCAGTCATGTTCAGGGTCCAGCACCACACTGCGAATGCCTTCGGGCACGGCAAGACGCTCTTGCAGGGCCCGTTGAGTCAGCAACAGTTCAATGCCGCTGTCCTCAAACATGTAGCTCAGACGGTCCTGCGGATAGTCCGGGTCCAGCGGCACATAGGCACCGCCTGCCTTGAGCACCGCCACCAGTGCGACGACCATTTCAATCGAACGCTCAGCCGAAACGCCCACCAACACATCCGGCCCAACGCCCTGCTCCATCAAATAATGAGCCAGCCGGTTAGCCCGCTCATTCAGCTCGCGATAGCTCAGACGCTCGGCACCAAAGACCAGCGCCTGCGCATCCGGCGTCTTCTCGACCTGTGCCTCAATCCGCTGCTGCACGGTGAGCTGCAACGGATAATCCACCGCCGTGGCGTTCCAGTCCTCCACCAGCACCTGACGCGCCGCCGCTGGCAATAGGTCGATTTCTCCCAACCGGGTCTGGGCGTCCAGGCATCCAAGGACCGTGAGCAAGCCTGTCGCCAGTTGCTCGATAGCGGTTTGACTGAAACTGGCCTGGTCAAAACTCAAATGCACCGACAGGCACTCGCCCATGTTCACCAACACCGTCAGCGGGTAGTTGGTGTGTTCATGGTTGATCACCGCGCCAAAGCTCAGCCCGCCCGTCGCGCCCTGCTCCAGCGCTTCGGACACCGGGTAGTTTTCAAACACCAGGATGTTGTCGAACAGCGCCTCGCCGCCCTGCCCGGCCCAGCGCTGGATATCGAACAGCGGCGTGTGTTCCTGCTCGCGCAGCGCCACGTTGTGCGCCTGCAACTGCCCCAGCCAGTCGCCAAGGCGCTGCTCGGGTTGCGGGCTGGCCACCACCGGCAAGGTGTTGATGAACAGGCCGATCTGCTGCTCCACCCCCACAAGCTCCGCCGGGCGCCCCGACACCGTGGCGCCAAAGGCCACGGTGGGTTGGCCGGTGTAGCGTTGCAGCAACACCAGCCACGCGCCCTGCACCAGGGTGTTGAGGGTGACTTTTTGTGCCCGGGCAAACTCGCCCAGGCGGCGCGTGAACGCGCTGTCCAGCACCCGCACATGCTCGGCATGCCCGACACCTGGGCGCTCGCCCACCTGGCTCAGGCTGTGCGCCAGGCGGGTCGGCGCTTGCAGCGGCGCCAGTTGCTGCCGCCAGAAGGCCTCGCTGGCCGCGCGGTCCTGGCGTTGCAGCCAGGCGATGTAGTCGTGGTAACGACCAGCCAGCGCAGGCACCGGCACGCCGCTGTAGCGCTGCAACACTTCGCCGAACAACTGTGCATTACTCCAGCCGTCCAGCAGGATGTGGTGGTTGGTGTAGATCAGGTGATACGCCTCGTCGCCGGTCTGCACCAGCGTCAACCGCAGCAACGGCGGTTGCTCAAGGTCGAACGGACGGTTGCGTTGCGCTTGCGCCAGTTCCAGCAGGGCATTGTCCAGCCCCTGCCCGCCGCGCCAGTCGTGCACGCTCAGCGGCACCGACGCCTGCTGGTGCACCACCTGCACCGGCTGCTCGAACGCGCCTTGCCAGAGGAAGCCGGTGCGCAAAATGGCGTGCTCATCCAGCACCGCCTGCCAGGCCGCGCGGAAGCGCTCCACGTCCAGGCCCTGCACGTCCACCCGCAGTTGGTTGATATACGCCCCGCTGGCCTCTTCGTACACGCTGTGAAACAGCATGCCGTGCTGCATCGGCGACAACGGGTAAATGTCGGCCACAGCACTGGCCGGCAGCGGCAGGCGATCCAATTGGCCCTGGCTCAGTGGCGCCAGCGGGAAGTCCGACGGCGTCACCGCGCTGTGCTGGCCGTCGCAGCAATGGGCGATCAACGCACTCAGTTCACAGGCGTAGTCGTCCGCCAGCGCCTGGATTGTCGCGGGGTCGAACATGGCCTGGCTGAACGTCCAGCTCAGGCTCAATTCACCGCCATACACCTGGCTGTTGAGGGTCAACCAGTTGGCCAGGTCGGCCTCGCGGCTCTGCTCGGCACCGGCCGATTCGGCAGCCGGGACCAACAAGGCCTGCTCATCGAACTGGCTGTCGAACTGCCCCAGGTAGTTGAAGGTGATGCGCGGCATCGCTTGCCCGCGCAAGGCGTCCTGGCTGGCAGCGTCGCCCAGGTAACGCAGCGCGCCAAAGCCAATGCCTTTGTTCGGGATCGCACGCAGTTGTTCCTTGACCGCCTTGATCGACGCGTCCAACGCGTCGGCCGCCTGCAAACGTACCGGGAACAGGCTGGTGAACCAGCCCACGGTGCGAGTCAGGTCCAGGTCATCGGACAGTTCTTCGCGGCCATGGCCTTCCAGGGCAATGTTCACCCCGGGCTGGCCGGTCCAGCGGCTGATCACCCGCGCCAGTGCGGTCAACAGCAAATCGTTGACCTGGGTACGGTAGGCCGCCGGGGCCTGTTGCAATAGCTGACGGGTGAGGCTGGCATTGAGCGGCGTCTGGATCGTCACGGCGTGACGGTTCTGCAACGACCCGCCCGGGTGGTCGCACGCCAGCGTGTCGGTGCCTTGCAACTGCGCCAGCCAGAACGGCAACTCGGCCTGCACCGCGGTGCTGCGGGCGTAACCCTGCAAGTGACGGGCCCAGTGGCTGAACGCGCTGGTCTTGGCGGGCAGGCGGGTGCCGGGGCGTTGGTAAGCGCTTTGCAGGTCTTCGAGCAACACGCGCCAGGACACACCGTCCACCACCAGGTGATGGATGATCAACAGCAGGCGCTGGGTGCCGTCGGCCAAGGTGACCAATAGCGCACGCAGCAGGGGCCCTGCTTGCAGGTCCAGACTGCGCTGGGCCTCGAGGCCGACCTCGGCCAGGTCTTGCGACGCGTCCAGGCTCACTTGCCACAGCAGCGCAGGGGCTGTCTGCTGCGCATCAAAATGCGCGGCCCAGCCGTTGGCCTGCTCGGTAAAGCGCAGGCGCAGGGCATCGTGATGCGCCCACACCGCCGCCAAAGCACGCTCCAGAACAACGCCGTCCAGGGGCTGACGCGGCTTGAGCAGCACGGACTGGTTCCAGTGATGGCGCTCGCAGGTCACCTCATCAAAGAAGGCCTGTTGCATCGGCAGCAACAGGCTTTCGCCGGTCACCGGGCCCTGGTCGATCACCAACGCCTGGGCACCGGTTTTGACCACCGTTGCCAGGCTCTGCACGGTCGGGTGCTGGAACAGGTCCTTGGGCGTGAAACGCAGGCCCGCTTGACGGGCCCGGCTGACCACTTGGATCGACACAATCGAATCGCCGCCCAGGGCGAAGAAGTTGTCGGTGACGCCGACTTGCTCCAGCCCCAACACGGCTTGCCAGATGCCCGCCAAGGTCTGTTCAGTGGCGGTTTGAGCCGCCACAAAGGCTTCCCGCGTTTGCTCCGGCGCAGGCAGGGCCTTGCGGTCCAGCTTGCCGTTGGCCGACAACGGCAGGTTGGGCAGCGTCACCCATTGGCTCGGCACCATGTAGTCCGGCAGGCAAGTGTGCAGGTATTCGCTCAAGGCTTGGCTGTCGGCGGACTCCGGCACCACGTAGGCCACCAGGTGTTTGCCGTCACGCGCAACGACCACGGCCTCGCGCACGTCGTCATGCTCCAGCAGACGCGCTTCGATTTCACCCAACTCGATGCGCAGGCCACGGATCTTCACCTGGTGGTCGATACGCCCGGCGTATTCGATCACACCGTTATCGCGGTAGCGCGCCAAGTCGCCGGTGCGGTACAGGCGCTCACCAGCCACGAACGGGCTGGCCACAAAACGCTCGGCGGTCAGCGCCGGGCGGCGGTGGTAACCGCGTGCCAGGCCGATACCGGCCAGGTACAACTCGCCCACCACACCGGCTGGCAGCGGTTCAAGGCTGCTGTCGAGAATGTAGGTAGCGAGGTTGGCGATAGGTTGGCCGATGGGCACGCTGTCGCGGCCTTCTTCAAGGCAAGTCCAAACGGTGACGTCAATCGCAGCTTCCGTCGGGCCGTACAGGTTGTACAGTCCGGCATCCGGCAGCTTGACGAATACCTGCTGCTGAATATCCACGGCCAGCGCTTCACCACTGCACACGATGCGCTTGAGGCTGGCACAGCGGCTGACGGATTCATCCTGCAAAAACGCCTGCAACATCGACGGCACGAAGTGCAGCGTGGTGATCTGTTCCTCGGTGATCAACGCCACCAGCTTGGCCGGGTCGCGATGATCGCCGGGCGCAGCCACCACCAGACGGGCACCGGTCATCAGCGGCCAGAAAAACTCCCACACCGACACGTCAAAACTGAACGGCGTTTTTTGCAGGACGCTGTCGTCGGCGTCCAAACCGTAGGCTTCTTGCATCCAGCACAGGCGGTTCATCAGCGCCACATGGCGGTTACCTGCGCCTTTGGGTTTGCCGGTGGAGCCGGAGGTGTAGATGACGTAGGCGAGGTTTTCGCCAGTCAACGTTACCGAGGGGTTGGCGCTGCTGTAGTTCGCCAGCCAGTCATGCTCAGGGTCCAGTACCACACTGCGGATGCCTGCCGGTATGGCAAGACGCTCCTCTAGCGCACGTTGAGTCAGCAACAGTTCAATGCCGCTGTCCTCAAACATGTAGCTCAAGCGGTCCTGCGGATAATCCGGATCCAGCGGCACATAAGCACCGCCTGCTTTAAGGATGGCAACCAGCGCCACGACCATTTCAATCGAACGCTCAGCCGAAACGCCCACCAACACATCCGGCCCAACACCCTGCTCCATCAAATAATGAGCCAGCCGGTTGGCCCGCTCATTCAGCTCGCGATAGCTCAAACGCTCGGCACCAAACACCAGCGCCTGCGCATCCGGCGTCTTCTCGACCTGTGCCTCGATCCGCTGCTGCACAGTAAGCTGCAACGGGTAATCCACCGCCGTGGCATTCCAATCCTCCACCAGCACCTGACGCGCCGCCACCGGCAGCAACGCCACCGCCCCCAGCACCTGCTCGGCAGAATCCGCCAGACGCAGCAACAGGGTTTCCAGGCCCGCCGCCAGCCCCTCGATGGCACTGCTGTTGAATTGGGCCTTGACGTAACTGAACTGGAACGCCAGTTGCTCGCCCACGTTCACCAGCAACGTCAACGGGTAGTTGGTGCGTTCATGGCTGTGCACCGCGCCAAAGCTCAGTTCGGCGGGCTCGCTGTGTTGCAGCGCCTCGGACACCGGGTAGTTTTCAAACACCAGGATGTTGTCGAACAGCGCCTCGCCGCCCTGCCCGGCCCAACGCTGGATGTCGAACAGCGGGGTGTGTTCGTACTCGCGCAGCGCCAGGTTCTGCGCCTGCACGGCTTGTAGCCAGTGGGCGACGGTGTACTCGGGCTGCGGGCTGGCGATGACCGGCAAGGTGTTGATGAACAGGCCGATCTGCTGCTCGATGCCCTTGAGCTGCGTCGGGCGGCCCGACACGGTGGCGCCGAACGCCACGGCCGACTGCCCCACATGGCGTTGCAACAGCAACAGCCAGGCGGCCTGGACTAGGGTGTTGAGGGTTACTTTGTTGACGCGGGCAAAATCCGCCAGGCGCCGGGTGTGCGTGCGGTCCAGGGTCAGGAAGTGATCGCCGTGGCCGGACACGCCTGCCTGCGCGTGATAAGCCAGCGCAGGAGCCAGGCGCGTCGGTTCTTGCAGCGGCGCCAGTTGCGTGCGCCAGAACTGCTCGGCGGCGTGCGCATCCTGGGCCTGCAACCAGCCGATGTAGTCCTTGTAGCGCCCGGGCGGGCTCGCAGGCGCCTGCCCGCTGTAGCGTTGCAGCACTTCGCCGAGCAATTGCGAACTGCTCCAGCCGTCCATCAACAGGTGGTGGCTGGTGAAAATCAGGTGATGGGTGTCGGCCCCGGTCTGCACCACATGCAGGTGCAGCAACGGCGCCTGGGCCAGCTCAAAGCCTTGTTCGCACTGCGTGGCCGCCAGTTGGTCGAGGGCCGCGTGCACGTCCTCAACGCCTTGCCAGTCCTGCAGGGCATACGGCAATGCAACGTGCTTGAACACCACTTGGGCCGGTTGCTCAAGCTCGCCCTGCCAGACGAACCCGCTGCGCAGGCTGTCATGGGCGTCCAGCGCCGCTTGCCAGGCCTGCTGGAAACGCTGCGGGTCGAGCCCGCGCACGTCAAGGCGCATCTGGTTGATGTAGTTGGCGCTGTGCGGCTCATACAACGAGTGGAACAACATGCCCTGCTGCATGGGCGACAGCGGGTAGATATCTTCGATGTCGGCGACCGCCACGGGCAACGCGTCCAGCTGTGCCTGGCCCAGGCGTGCCAGCGGGAAGTCCGACGGCGTCACGCCGCGCGCCTGGCTGCAATGCTCGATCAGCGCGCTCAGTTCCTGCTGCAGCTCGACCGCCAGGCGCTCGATCGTGGCGGGCTCAAACATGTGAGTGCTGAAGCGCCAGTCCAGGCTCAATTCCCCGGCGTACACCTGGCCATTGAGGGTCAGCCAGTTGCCCAGCGGGGCCTCGGGGCTGTGTTCGGCACCGGCCTCTTCACTGGCCGGGGCGAACAACGCGCCCTCGGCCTCGTCAAAACTGGCGTCGAACTGCCCCAGGTAGTTGAAGGTGATGCGCGGTGTGGGCAGGGCCTGCATCGCCTGGCGGGTGGCGTCGCTGCCCAGGTAACGCAGCGCGCCAAAACCGATCCCCTTGTTGGGGATGCTGCGCAGTTGCTCCTTGATCGACTTGATCGAGTCGCCCAACGCCAGCGCGGGCGTGAGGTTGACCGCAAACAGGCTGGTGAACCAGCCGACGGTGCGGGTCAGGTCGATGTCGTCGAACAGCTCTTCGCGGCCATGCCCTTCCATTTGCACCAGCGTCGAGGCATGCCCTGTCCAGCGGCAGATCACTCGGGCCAGTGCCGTCAGCAGCAAGTCGTTGACCTGGGTGCGGTAGGCCGCCGGGGCGGTCTGCAACAGCTGCCGGGTGAGGTGGCTGTCCAGGCGGGTCTGCACGGTGTGGGCATACCGGCTTTGCAGCCCGGCATTGGCGTGGTCGCACGGCAACTGCGCCACGCCGTGCGCCAGGTGGGCCTGCCAGAACGGCAGTTCGGCTTCCAGCGCCGGGCCCTGGGCATGCGCATGCAGGCGTTCGGTCCAGGCCTTGAAGGCGCTGGTTTTGGCGGGCAACTGCAACGGCTGGCCGGCTTCCAGCTGGCGGTAGCCGCGCTGCAGGTCTTCCAGCAGGATGCGCCAGGACACGCCATCGACCACCAGGTGATGGATCACCAGCAACAGGCGTTGCGAGCCGTCAGCCAGCGTCGCCAGCACGGCGCGCAGTACCACACCGGCCGACAGGTCCAGCGACCGCTGGGCGCTCTCGCCCACGGCCAGCAGCGCCTCGTCATCGGCGACGTCCACTTGCCACAGCAACGGCGTGTCGGGCCGTTGCGCCAGCGGCAGGTACGTCGCGGCGGCACCCGGGGCAAAGGCCATGCGCAAGGCATCGTGGTGCGCCAGCAAGGCGTCCAATACCTGTGCCAGGTGTTGCGCGTGCAGGGTATTGAACGGCTTGAGCAGGACCGACTGGTTCCAGTGGTCACGCTCGGGAATGGCTTGCTCAAAGAACACGTGCTGCACCGGCGACAAGGCGGCTTCACCCGTCACCGGGCCCTGGTCGATCGACACGCGCCGGTCGTCGGTACTGGCCACTAGCGCCAGGCTGTGCACGGTCTGGTACTGGAATAGGTCCTTGGGCGTGAAATGGATCCCGGCCAAGCGGGCGCGGCTGACCACCTGGATGGAGATGATCGAGTCGCCGCCCAGCTCGAAGAAGTTGTCGTGCAGGCCGACTTGCTCCAGATGCAGGACTTCCTGCCAGATCGACGCAATCTGGCGCTCCCGCTCACTTTGCGGGGCCTGATAGCTGGCCTGGGAACCGCCCGCTTCGGGTTTGGGCAGGGCCTTGCGGTCGAGCTTGCCGTTGGGGGTCAGGGGAAAGGCGGCCAACACCAGCACGTGAGCCGGCACCATAAAGCCCGGCAGCACCTGCTTGAGCTGGGTCTTGATCGCGGCGGGCAGGTGCACGTCGTGCTGCTGCGCAGGGTCGCTCGGCACCACGTACGCCACCAGTTGCTGGCCACTCGGGCCGGGCTGCGCCACCACCACCGCTTCGCGTACGGCGGGCTGGTCTTGCAGGCGCGCTTCGACTTCACCGAGTTCCACACGGAAACCGCGGATTTTCACCTGGTGGTCGATACGGCCGATGTAGTCGGTGGTGCCGTCGGCGCGTTGGCGCACTAGGTCACCGGAGCGATACAGGCGCCCGCCGGGCGCGCCGAACGGGTCCGGCACAAAGCGTTCGGCGGTCATCGCGGGCCGGTTCAGGTAACCGCGCGCCAGCCCGGTGCCGCCCAGGTACAGCTCGCCGCCCAGGCCTTGGGACAGCGGGTTGGCCTGGTCGTCCAGCACGTAGGTGCTGCGATCGCCGATGCGGCTGCCGATGGGCGCATAGGCCGCGCCGCAGTCAACGTCTGGCCCGGCTTTCCAGATCAGCGGGGTCACCACGGTTTCGGTGGGGCCGTAGCCGTTGATGATGTATTGCGCACGCAGGGCCCGCTTGGCCAGCTCGAAACTGGCCTGGGGCACCGCATCACCGCCAAAGCAGTAGATGCGCACCGGCGGCGGGTTGCCGTCGCGTTCGGCGTGCTCGGCCAGTTGTTGCAGGTACACCGGCGGGAATGCCGCCACCGTGACACCGTGGCGGTGCATGGCGGTGTAGGTCTGTTCGGGGCTCCACAAGCTGTCATCACGCAACAGCAGGCGCCCGCCGTGCGTCAACGCGGTGAGCCAGCGCTCGTGGGCGCCGTCAAAGGCGAACGACATGAAATGCAGCTCGCAGTCGTCTGCCGTCATGGCGTAGCGCTCGCCAATCGCCTGGCAATGCATGGACAGCGGACCGTGCGCCACACTCACGCCCTTGGGCTGGCCGGTGGAGCCGGAGGTGTAGATCACATACGCCAGGTTGTCCGGATGCAGGTCGACCACGGGCGCGGTGTCGGGCCAATGGCTGAAGTCCATGCGGTCCAGTTCCAGCGCATGCAGGCCCGCGGTTTTCGGCAACTGGGCCGAGAGGCTCGAGTGGGTCAGCAGCAGCGCGACGCCGGAGTCTTGCATCAGGTACGCCAGGCGTTCCTCGGGGTAGCTGGCATCCAGCGGCACGTAGGCACCGCCGGCCTTGAGCACGCCAAGCAGGGCCACCATCAAGGCTTCGCCCCGGGGCATGGCCACGGCCACGCGGACCTCGGGGCCCACGCCTTCGGCGATCAGCGCGTGCGCCAGGCGGTTGGCCTGGCGGTTCAGGTGCGCGTAGGTAAAGGTCGTCTCGCCGGTGATCAGCGCGACCGCATCTGGCGCCTGCGCGGCGATGCGTTCATGCACATAAGGCTGCACGGCATACGGCTGTGGCGTGTTGAGCGCCTGCAACTGTGTCCACTCCTGCGCGGTCAGCAGTTGCAGCGCGCCGGTCGGCTGGTACACCGCACGGCTGAACTGCTCGAGCAGGTGCAACAGCTGCGCGTTGAGCCGCGCAATGGCCGATGCGGCAAAGGCTTGGCGGGCGTAGCCGTAGTGCAGCGTCAGGCGGTCTTCGAGCATCACACCGATCGTCAGCGGGTAGCTGGTCTGTTCCTGGGTGTGCACGTCACCGAAGCGCGGCCCGCTGCCCGGCCCTTGTTGCAGGGCGTCGGAGATCGGGTAGTTTTCAAACACCAGAATGCTGTCGAACAGCGCTTCGCCCCCCTGCCCGGCCCAGCGCTGAATGTCGAACAGCGGCGTGTGTTCCTGCTCGCGCAGCGCCAGGTTCAGCGCCTGCACGGTCTGCAACCACTGCCCCACTGTCTGCGTGGGCGCACTGCCGGCGATCACCGGCAGCGTGTTGATGAACAGGCCGATCTGCTGCTCGATGCCTTCAAGGGACGACGGGCGACCCGACACCGTGGCGCCAAAGGCCACCGTGGCCTGGCCGGTGTAGCGCTGCAACAGCAACAGCCAGGCACTTTGCACCAGGGTGTTGACGGTGACTTTTTGCTCACGCGCAAACGCGTTCAAGCGTGCAGTGGCGGCGCTGTCCAGCACGTGCACCAACTCCGCGTGCCCCTGGGCCTCGGGATCGCCGCCCGCCAGGCTGCCAACGAGCCGGGTCGGCGACTCGAGCGTGGCCAGTTGCGCGGTCCAGAACGCCTCGCTGGCCGCGCGGTCGCGGTCGTTGAGCCAGGCGATGTAATCGCGGTAGCGGCCTGCCGATTGCGGCACCGGCTGCCCGGCGTAGCGTTGCAGCACCTCGCCGAACAACTGCGCGGTGCTCCAGCCGTCCAGCAGGATGTGATGGTGGGTGAAGACCAGATGATGACAGGCGTCCCCCGTCTGGATCAGGCACAGGCGCAACAACGGCGCGCGATCCAGCGCAAAGCCTTCATTGCGTTGCGCCTGGGCCAGCTCGTCGAGGGCGGCGGCGAGGTCATCGCGGCCTCTCCAGTCCAGGGTGTGCAGCGCCAAGCTGACGTGCCGGGCGATCACCTGCACTGGCTGCTCAAAGACGCCCTGCCACAGGAACGCACTGCGCAGGCTTTCGTGGGCCGCCACGGCTGCTTGCCAGGCGGCCAGGAAACGGGCGCTGTCGAGTGTCTGGACATCCACGCGCAACTGGTTGATGTAGTCCACGCCCTGCTGGTCGTACAGGCTGTGAAACAGCATGCCCTGCTGCATGGGCGACAGCGGGTAAATGTCCTCGATCTCGCGCAGCGGGAACGGCAATGCATCGAGCTGCGCCTGCGACAGACCGGCCAGCGGGAAGTCCGAAGGCGTCACGCCGCTGTGGGCCAGGTCGCAACAATGCGTCACCAGCGCCGTCAGTTGCACGGCGTAGTCATCGGCCAGCTGTTGCACCGTGGCGTCGCTGAACATTTCGCGGCTGAAAGTCCACTCCAGGCTCAGTTCGCCGCCATACACCTGGCCATTCACGGTCAGCCAGTTACCCAGCGGCGCCTCGGCGCTCTGCTCGGCGCCCGAAGGTTCGCTGGCGGGCACAAACAATGCCGTCTCGTCGAACTGGCTGTCGAACTGCCCCAGGTAGTTGAAGGTAACGCGCGGCACCGGCAACTGCGCCAGTGCGGCGCGCTCAGCCGGCCCCGCCAGGTAACGCAACAGGCCATAACCGAGGCCCTTTTGCGGCACACCACGCAGTTGTTCCTTGATCGCTTTCAATGACTGGGCAGGTTCGGCCGCCGGTGTCAGGCGTACCGGAAACAGGCTGGTGAACCACCCCACGGTGCGGCTCAGGTCAAACGATTCCAGCAGGTCTTCGCGGCCATGGCCTTCCAGCTGAATGACGCTGGAGGTCGCGCCGGTCCAGGTGCACAGCACCTGCGCCAGCGCCGTCAACAGCAGGTCATTGACCTGGGTGCGGTAGGCGGCCGGGGCGTCTTGCAGCAGTTGACGAGTGAGGTGGGCGTCCAGGCGCGTCACCACGGTGGCCGCATGCCGGTTTTGCAGGCCGCCTGCCGGGTTGTCGCACGGCAGGTCATGGGGGGTGTCGCCCAGGGTCTGCTGCCAGTAAGCCAACTGCCCTTGCACGGCCTCGTCGGTCGCGTAGTGCCGCAGGCCCTCGGCCCAGGCCTTGAAGGCGCTGGTTTTAGGCGCCAGCTTGACGGTGCGCGCCGACGCCAATTGTTCATAAGCGCTTTGCAGGTCCTCCAGCAGGATGCGCCAGGACACGCCGTCGACCACCAGGTGATGAATCGCCAACAGCACGCGCTGGCTGCCATCGGCCATCTGCACCAGCAACGCCCGCAGCAGCGGGCCTTGTTGCAGGTCCAGCGATTGCTGGGCCTCGTTGCAGCGCGCCTGCAATTGCGCCTCATCGGCGGCGTCGGCCTGCCACAGCAACGGCTGCACCTGGCCCACCGGGCGGTGCGTGGCCTGGCCTTGCGCGGTAAAGCTCAAGCGCAGGGCATCGTGATGGACGACCAGGGCCTGCAAGGCTTGCTCCAGGCGAGCCGGGTCCACACGCAGGGCCGACGTGAGCAATAACGACTGGTTCCACTGCCCGCGCTCGGGGATCGGGGTTTCAAAGAACCACTGCTGGAACGCCAGCAACGGCGTGTCGCCAGTGACCGGGCCCTGGTCGATCTGCACACCGGCGCCCCATTGGGCAACCCGCGCCAGGCCCTGAATGGTCTGGTACTGGAAGACATCCTTGGGGGTTAGCACAATCCCCGCCTGGCGAGCGCGGCTGACCACCTGGATCGACACGATCGAGTCGCCGCCCAAGGCAAAGAAGTTATCGGTGACGCCGACCTGATCGCGCTTGAGCACGTCCTGCCAGATTTGAGCGATTTGCTGCTCCATCTCGCTCACGGGCGCCACGTGCACAGCGCTCTGCTGGCCCGCGTCCGGCACCGGCAATGCCTTGCGGTCCAGCTTGCCGTTGGGGCTCAGCGGCATCTGCTCCAGCAGCACGATAACGGCGGGCACCATGTAGTCGGGCAGCGCTTGCAGCAAATGGTTTTGCAGCACACCCAGGTAATCGCCTTCGCCGAATGAGGCGTGGGCAGGCACCACATAGCCCACCAGGTGCTTGCCGTCACGCGCGATGACCACCGCCTCGCGCACCGCGTCATGTTCCAGCAGGCGCGCTTCGATTTCGCCCAACTCGATGCGTAGGCCGCGGATCTTCACTTGGTGGTCGATACGTCCCGCGTATTCGATCACGCCGTTGTCGCGGTAGCGTGCCAGGTCGCCGGTGCGGTACAGGCGCTCACCAGCCACGAACGGGCTGGCCACAAAACGCTCGGCGGTCAGCGCCGGGCGGCGGTGGTAACCGCGTGCCAGGCCGATACCGGCCAGGTACAACTCGCCCACCACACCGGCTGGCAGCGGTTCAAGGCTGCTGTCGAGAATATAGGTGGCGAGGTTGGCGATGGGTTGGCCGATGGGCACGCTATCGCGGCCTTCTTCGACACAGGTCCAAGCGGTGACGTCAATCGCAGCTTCCGTCGGGCCGTACAGGTTGTAGAGCCCAGCGTCCGGCAGTTTGGCGAATACCTGCTGCTGAATATCCACCGCCAGCGCTTCACCGCTGCATACGATGCGCTTGAGGCTGGCACAACGGCTGACGGAGTCGTCCTGCAAGAAGGCCTGCAACATCGACGGCACAAAGTGCAGCGTGGTGATCTGTTCCTCGGTGATCAATGCCACCAGCTTGGCCGGATCGCGATGATCGCCAGGCGCGGCTACCACCAGACGGGCACCGGTCATCAGCGGCCAGAAGAACTCCCATACCGACACGTCAAAACTGAACGGCGTTTTTTGCAGGACGCTGTCGTCGGCATCCAAACCGTACGCTTCTTGCATCCAGCACAGGCGGTTCATCAGCGCCACATGGCGGTTACCTGCGCCTTTGGGTTTGCCGGTGGAGCCGGAGGTGTAGATGACGTAGGCGAGGTTTTCGCCGGTCAACGTTACCGAGGGGTTGGCACTGCTGTAGCCCGCCAGCCAGTCATGCTCAGGGTCCAGCACCACACTGCGAATGCCTGCCGGTACGGCAAGACGCTCCTCTAGCGCACGTTGAGTCAGCAGCAATTCGATGCCGCTGTCTTCAAACATGTAGCTCAGACGGTCCTGCGGATAGTCCGGGTCCAGCGGCACATAAGCACCGCCTGCCTTAAGGACAGCCACCAAGGCCACAACCATTTCAATCGAACGCTCAGCAGAGACACCCACCAGCACATCCGGCCCAACGCCCTGCTCCATCAGGTAATGAGCCAGCCGGTTGGCCCGCTCATTCAGCTCGCGATAACTCAGACGCTCGGCACCAAACACCAATGCCTGCGCATCCGGCGTCTTCTCGACCTGTGCCTCGATCCGCTGCTGCACAGTAAGCTGCAACGGATAATCCACCGCCGTAGCGTTCCAGCCTTCGACCAGCACGTGCCGCTCGTGGGCGGCCAGCATCGAAAGGGACTCCAGGCTTTGCGCAGGCGCCGCCAGCATGCCGTCGAGCAGCGTCAGCCAGTGCCCGGCCATGCGCTCGATGGTGGCAGCCTCGAACAAGTCCGAGGCGTAGGTGAACCCGGCGCAAAGGCCGCCGCTGTATTCGACCGTATTGAGGGTCAGGTCAAATTGCGCCGAATGGCTTGCCCACTCCACGCCTTGCACCACCAGCCCCGGCAGTTGCAGGGCGGTGGCTTGGCGCGCTTCGGCCTGGTGGTTGAACATCACCTGGAACAGCGGGTTGCGGCTCAGGCTGCGCTCGGGTTGCAGCACGTCCACCAGTTGCTCGAAAGGCAAGTCCTGATGGGCCTGGGCATCCAGCGCGCATTGACGCACCTGTTGCAATAACTGGCTGACGCTGGCGCGGCTGTCTATTTGGGTACGCAGCACCTGGGTGTTGACCAGAAAGCCGATCAGACGCTCGGTTTCGGCGCGGCTGCGGTTGGCAATCGGCACGCCGACGCGAATATCCGACTGGCCGCTGTAGCGCTGCAGCAGCAGCTGGAACGAGGCCAGCAGCGCCACGAACACCGTCACGTTTTCAGCCTGGGCCACGCGCTTGAGCCGTTCCAGGCGCTCGGCGCCCAGCTCGACCTGCACCGACGCCCCGGCAAAGCTTTGCACCGCAGGCCGTGGATGGTCGGTGGGCAGCTCCAGCACCGGCTGCTCACCGCCCAATTGCACTTGCCAATAGGCCAGCTGGCGCTCGCGCTCACCGGCTTCCATCCAGTGCCGTTGCCACAACGCGTAGTCGGCGTATTGCACCGGCAGCGGCGGCAAGCTTGCATCGCGCCCGTCGCTGAACGCTGCGTAGAGTTGCACCAACTCATTGACCATCACTTGCAGCGACGCCCCGTCGCTGATGCTGTGGTGCAACACCAGCACCAGCACATGCGCGTCGGCCGCCAGGCGCAGCAGGCGTGCACGCATCAAGGGCCCTTGGGCCAGGTCGAACGGCTGGGCGATTTCGGCCTCGACCCACGCGCGCAGGCCTGCCTCGCCCTGCTCGGCCCATCGGGTTTCACAAGGCTCGGCCTGCAAGGGCGCAAACCCCGGCGTGCCGATGTGTTGCACAACCCCGTCACCCGCTTGAACAAAGGTGGTGCGCAGGCTTTCGTGGCAGGCCACCAGCGCCGCCAGGCTGTTGTTCAAGGCATCAAGGTTCAGGTGGCCGTCAAGGCGCAGGGCTTTGGACAAGTTATAAGCAGCGCTATGGGGTTCCAGTTGCCACAAAAACCACTGGCGCTGCTGGGCGTATGAAAGCAGCAGGGGCTCGTCGGCATCGCGCTTGAAGATAGGCGCGACACCAAACAAGTTAATGCCCTTTTGCTTGAGCAGGACGGCCAGCGCCTTCCTTTCTTTCGCAGAAAGCGCCCCTACCGACTCGATTAACTTTTGCACGCCATAGCCCTCAATTTAAGAAATCAGTTTCTCAAGATCATTGGCTGATAGACGTTTGAGGGCCTCCAGAGATTTAGTCAGTTCATCCTGCAACGGCTGTAGATCGCCTTGCAGCCCCTGTAGCTGGTCACAGAACGCCCGCAGGTTGTGCGCGCCGAACAACACCTTGAGCGGCACCTCCAGGTCCAACTGCTGGCGGATCTGCATGACCACCTGCGTGGCCAGCAACGAATGCCCGCCCAAGGCGAAGAAGTTGTCGTCGAGGCCCACCTGCGGCACGTCGAGCACCGCCTGCCAGATGCCGGCCACCTGTTGCGCCAACTCGGTGTCGGGCGCGACAAAGGCCGCTGCCGCCACGGCGTCGGGCTTGGGCAACGCCTTGCGGTCGAGCTTGCCGTTGGGGCTCAGTGGCATCGCCGCCAGCGCCTGCACATGGTTGGGCACCATATAGCCCGGCAGTGCCTGGCCCACGTGCAGCTTGAGCGCAGTGGCGAACTCGACGGCGTCCGCCACCTCGGCAAGCGGCACCACATACGCCACCAGCACCGCGTTATCCACCGCCACCACCACCGCTTCGCGCACCTGCTCATGTTCGAGCAACCGCGCTTCGATCTCGCCCAGCTCGATGCGCAAGCCGCGCAGCTTGACCTGATGGTCGATCCGCCCCGCGTACTCGATCACCCCGTCGGCGCGATAGCGTGCCAGGTCCCCGGTGCGGTACATCCGCTCGCCGCCGCCCAGCGGGCTGACCACAAACCGCTCGGCGGTCAATGCCGGGCGCTGGTGATAACCGCGCGCCAGCCCCGCCCCCGCCAGGTACAACTCACCGAGCACACCGGCGGCGACCGGCTCCAGGTTGGCGTCCAGGATGAAACACGCCATGTTGGCGATAGGCTGGCCGATAGGCACCGCGTCCCGCCCTTCGTCGCGGCACGTCCAATGGGTCACGTCGATCGCAGCTTCCGTGGGCCCGTACAGGTTGTACAAACCAGCGCCGGGCAAGCGGGCGAGCACCTGCTGCTGAGCGTCGACCGGCAATGCCTCGCCGCTGCACACGATACGGCGCAGGCTCACGCAGCTGTCCACCTGCGGGGTCTGCATAAACGCCTGCAACATCGAGGGCACAAAGTGCAGCGTGGTGACCTGCTCACGGTTGATCAGCTCGACCAGGCGCGCCGGGTCACGGTGATCACCGGGCGCTGCGACGACCAGGCGAGCGCCGGTCATCAACGGCCAGAAGAACTCCCACACCGACACGTCAAAGCTGAACGGGGTCTTTTGCAGCACCGCATCCGTGGGGCCCAGGCCATAGGCCTCTTGCATCCAGCACAGCCGGTTGGTCAACGCCCCATGGCGGTTGCCGCAACCTTTGGGTTTGCCAGTGGAACCCGAGGTGTAGATCACATAGGCCAAGTGCTCGGCGTCCACCGCCACCTGCGGGTCGGCGCTGCTGTAAGCCTCAAGCCAGGGCGCAGACGGCTCCAGCAGCCAGGTCTGTACGCCCTGCGGCACCGGCAGTTCATCCACCACACCGGCCTGGGTCAGCACCAGTGACACGCCGCTGTCTTCGATCATGTAGCGCAGACGGTCCTCGGGGTATTCCGGGTCCAGCGGCACATAGGCGCCGCCCGCCTTGAGAATGGCCAACAGGCCCACGACCATTTCCACCGAGCGCTCCAGCGCGATGCCCACCAATTGGTCCGGGCCTATGCCGGCCTCGATCAGCTTATGGGCCAGGCGATTGGCCCGGGCGTTGAGCTGGGCGTAGCTCAGGTGCTGGTCGGCAAACACCAGGGCGGTGGCATTCGGGCTCTGTTGTACCTGGTCTTGTATGCGCTGCTGAATGCTGCGGTCCAGGGGGTAAGCCACCGCCGTGGCGTTCCAGTCCTGCAGGATGTGGCGACGCTGGTGGTCGTCCAGCACCCGCAAGTCGCCGACACGCGCTTGCTCGCCGCTGTCGGCCATTTGCAACAACAGGTGCTGCAGATGACCGGCCAGTTGCGCGATGAAGTCACCGGCAAACTGCTGGCGGTCATAGGCAAACTGCAACGACAGCGTCTGGCCCGCGTCCACCAGCACGGTGAGCGGCAGGCTGGTCTGCTCGTGGCTGCTGGCCTGGCCAAAGCGCATGCCGGCCGGGGCGCCCTGTTCCAGGGCTTGGGACACCGGGTAGTTTTCAAACACCAGCAGGCTGTCAAACAAGCCCGCGCCGCCGTGCCCGGCCCAGCGTTGAATGTCGAACAGCGGCGTTTGTTCGTGTTCGCGTATGGCCAGGTTCAGGCGCTGCACGTCCTGCAACCAGTCACCCAGGTGTTGTTTGCTGTCGGGGGTGGCGATGACCGGCAAGGTATTGATGAACAGGCCGACGTGTTGCTCCACCCCCGGCAAGTCGGCCGGGCGCCCGGACACCGTCGCGCCAAAGGCGACCGTCGCGTGGCCGGTGTAGCCCTGCAACAACAGCAGCCAGGCACTTTGCACCAGGGTGTTGAGCGTGACTTTGCGAGCCCGGGCAAACGCGCCCAGGTGCTGGGTGGCGGCAGGGTCGAGGCGTTGCTCGTGGCTGCCATGCCCGCTGCCCGCGTCACCTGGCGAGCCACCGAGGCTGCGCGCCAACAGCGTGGGCTCTTGCAGCGCGGCCAACTGCTGCGTCCAGAACGCTTGGCTGGCGGCGCTGTCCTGGCGCTGAAGCCAGGCGATGTAGTCACCGTAGCCACCTGGACGCGCGGCGACCGGTTGCCCGCTGTAACGCTGCAACACCTCGCCCAGCAGCTGCGAATTGCTCCAGCCGTCCATCAGGATGTGATGGCTGGTGTAGAGCAGTTCATGGCGGTCCTGGGCGGTGCGCACCAACACCAGGCGCAGCAGCGGCGCCTGGGCCAGGTCAAAGCCCTGCTGGCGTTGCTCGGCGGCCAGGGCATCCAGCGCAGACGCCAGGTGCGGGCGCGCCTGCCAGTCATGCACGGTAAACGGCAGTTCGGCGTGGCGCTTGACGATCTGCAAGGGCTGCGGGTGCGCGCTCTCCCACACAAATTGGGTGCGCAACACATCGTGGGCCTGCACGCTGTCTTGCCAGGCCGCACGGAACCGTTCGACGTCCACGCCGTGCACGGTGACGCGCATCTGGTTGATGTAATCGCCGCTGTCCTGCTCCAGTCGGCTGTGAAACAGCATGCCTTGCTGCATGGGTGCCAAGGGGTAAATGTTCGCCAGCTCGCGGGCCGGTACGTCCAGGGCGTCCAGCTGCGCCTGGCTCAGCCCGGCCAGGGGGAAGTCCGACGGTGAAACACCGGCCGCCCCGCCCGTGCAGCAATGGGCGATCAACGCCTCGAGCTCCACCGCGTAATCGTCCGCCAGCCGTTGCACGGTGGCCTCATCGAACATCTGCGTGCTGAAACTCCAGTCCAGGCTCAACTCGCCGCCGTACACGCGGCCGTTGAGCGAAAGCCAGTTACCCAGCGGCGCCTGCGCGCCTTGCTCCGCACCAGCCGGTTCCGGGGCGGGCAGCCACAGCGAGGTTTCATCGAACTGGCTGTCGAACTGCCCCAGGTAGTTGAAGGTGATGCGCGGCGGCGCCAGCACGCTCAAGGCGGCGCGCGAGGCCTCATCCCCCAGGTGACGCAGGGCCCCAAAGCCGATGCCTTTGTGGGGGATGGCGCGCAGTTGCTCCTTGATCGCCTTGATCGACGCGTCCAGCGTGTCGCCGGGCGTCAGGCGCAGCGGGAACAGGCTGGTGAACCAGCCCACGGTGCGGCTCAGGTCGAGGCTGTCAAAAAGTTCTTCACGGCCATGGCCCTCCAGTTGCAGGGCCAGGCTGCCCTGCCCGCTCCAGCGCGTCATCACCCGTGCCAAGGCGGTCAACAGCAAATCGTTGACCTGGGTGCGGTACGCCGCTGGGGCTTCTTGCAGCAACTGGCGGGTGTGCGGCGCGCTCAGGCGGCTCTGCACCGTGGTCGCGTAGCGGTTTTCCAGGCTGCCTGCTGGGCGGTCGCACGGCAATTCAGCGTCGGCGGCCTGGGCCTGCCAGTACGCCAGCTCTGCCTGCACGGCCGGTGTGCGGGCGTAGGTTTGCAGGTGTTCGGCAAAGTGCTTGAACGCCGATGTCTTGGGCGGCAAGCGCAGCGCCTGGCCCTCAAGCGCCTGGCGATAGGCGGCCTGCAGGTCTTCCAGCAGGATCCGCCACGATACGCCGTCCACCGCCAAATGGTGCACCACCAGCAACAGGCGCTGGCTGCCGTCCGCCATTTGCGCCAGCACGGCGCGCATCAGCGGCCCTTGCTGTAGGTGCAGCGAGCGCTGGGCGCGCAGCCCAAGGTGTTCTAGCTCGGCGGCGTCGGCCACCGCGGCTTGCCACAACAGCTCGGGCACGGCACCCGTCGGCAGGTGCTGCGCGGCCCAGCCACTGGCGTGTTCGGTAAAGCTCAGGCGCAAGCTGTCGTGATGCGCCAGCACGGCCTGCAACGCCTGTTCCAGCGCCTTGGCGTTCAAGGCCTGCGCAGGGCGCAGCAGCACCGACTGGTTCCAGTGATGGCGGTCGGTGATCGGCTGGGCGAAGAAGTCCTGTTGAATCGCCAACAACGGCGTGGGCCCCTCGACCGGCCCCTGGTCGACGTGCGCCCCGATAGGCGCCTGCCGTGCGACGCGGGCCAGCCCTTGCACGGTCTGGTGGGCGAACAGCGCCTTGGCGGTGATGTGAATGCCCGCCGCACGGGCCCGGCTGACGACCTGGATCGACACAATCGAGTCGCCGCCCAGTTCAAAGAAGTTGTCGGTGACACCCACCTCGGTCAGCTTGAGCACGTCCTGCCAGATCGTCACCAAGCCTTGCTCGATGGCATTGCACGGGGCCTGGTAACCGGCCTGCGCGGCCTGCAACGGCGGCACCGACAGAGCCTTGCGGTCCAGCTTGCCGTTGGGCGTGAGCGGCAAGTGCGCCAGGCTCACCCACTGGGCGGGCACCATGTAGTCGGGCAGCGCCTGGCGCACCCAATCACGCGCCAACGCCTGCAGGTCCTGCGCGGCCTGCGGCTGGGGCACCAGGTAGGCGATCAGGCGCGTGCCCTGCTCGCCGTCATGGGCCACCACCACGGCTTCTTCGATAAGTGGATGTTGCAGCAGGCGCTTCTCGATTTCCCCCAACTCGATCCGAAAGCCGCGCACTTTGGTCTGGTGGTCGATACGCCCCACGTACTGGAGCTGCCCGTCGGGCAGGTAGCGGACCAGGTCACCGGTGCGGTACAAGCGCGCCTCGCCACCCCCGAACGGGTTGGGCACAAACCGCTCTGCCGTCAGGTCCGGGCGCAGCAGGTAGCCCCGCGCGATCCCGGCCCCGGCCAGGTACAACTCACCCGCCACCCCCACCGGCACCGGCTGCAATTGCCCGTCCAGCACGTACGCGTCGCTGCCCGTCAATGGTCGGCCAATGCTGGCTTGGCCACCGGCGGCCCGGCGCACGTAGGTCGAGTAGGTGGTGTCCTCGGAGGGGCCGTACAGGTCGTAGACATGCTCCAGCGGCGCATGCTGGTACAGCGCGTCCACCAAAGTCTGCTTGAGCGGTTCGCCCGCCAGGTTAATGATGCGCACGCTCGCCGGGAGGTGCCCGGCCTGGTGCAACGCGGCGATGGCCGACGGCACCGTGTTGATCAGCGTGACCCGCTCGCGGGCGGGCAGTTCTGCCAGCGCCAGGGCGTTTTCGGCCAGGATGAAAAACCCGCCGCTGGCCAGGGTCACGAACAGCTCCCACACCGACAAGTCGAAACAGATCGAGGTGGACGCGAGCACCCCTTGCAGGTCTTCGCGGCGGTAAACCCCTTGCGCCCACTGGATCAGCGCCACGGCGTTGCGATGGCTGATGGCAACGCCCTTGGGCGTGCCGGTGGAGCCCGAGGTGTAGATCACGTAGGCCAGGTTATCGGCGCTGGCCAGGGGCTTGAGGTCGGCGCATTCCGGGGCGTGCGGGTCAACCTTGCGATCGCTGACGATCAGCTCTTCCACTGCGCCGCCCTGCCCGGGCACGTCGGTGAGCACCAGGCGGGCGCGGCTGTGTTCCAGCATGTAGGCCAGGCGGTCGGCCGGGTAGTTGGGGTCCAGCGGTACGTAGGTGCCACCGGCCTTGAGGATCGCCAGCAACGCCACGACCATTTGCGCCGAGCGCGGCAGCAACACGCCTACGCGCACTTCCGGGCCCACGCCACGCGCCCGCAAACGCCGCGCCAACAGGTTGGCGCGTGCGTTGAGCTGGCGATAGTCGAACGATTGCTCGCCCACCAGCATCGCGAGGTCATCGGGGTGCGCTGCCACGCGGGCCTCAATCAGCGCATGGATAAGCGTGTCGCAGGGCTGGGCCAACTCAAGGCTGTTCCAGTCGCCCAGCATCACTTGGCGTTCGGCGGCGTCCAGCAACGGCAGTTCGGCGACCGCCAGGCTCGGTTGCTCCACCACCGCGGCCAGCAGGTTCTGCCAGTGGCGGGCCAGTTGCGCAACGGTGCCGTGGCGGAACAGGTCGGTGGCATAGGTCAGGGAGGCGGCCAGGCCGCCGGGCACTTCGGCGGTGTCCAGGGTCAGGTCAAATTGTGCGGTGCCGCTGTCCCAGGCGATGCCTTCGATGGCCAGCCCGGGCAGTTGGGTCACCTGCGGTTCGCGGTGCTGGTGGTTGAACAGCACCTGGAACAGCGGGCTGTGGCTCAGGCTGCGCTGGGGTTGCAGGGCGTCCACCAGTTGCTCGAACGGCAGGTCTTGATGGGCCTGGGCGTCGAGCACCGAACGGTGCACCTGGTGCAGTAAGTCGCCAAACGGCGCCAGCCCGTCCACCTCGGCTCGCAGCACCTGGGTGTTGACGAAAAAGCCCACCAGGCCTTCGGTTTCCATGCGGTTACGGTTGGCCACTGGCACGCCGACGCGCACATCGGCCTGCCCGCTGTAGCGGTGCAACAGCACTTGGAACGAGGCCAGCAATACGCTGAATAGCGTCACCTCTTGTTGCCGGGCCAGCGCCTGCAAACGGCTGGTCAGTTCGGCGGGCAAGGTGAAGTCCAGGCGTGCGCCGTTAAAGCTTTGCTCGGCCGGGCGTGCAAAGTCCAAGGGCAGCTCCAGCACAGGCTGCTCCCCGGCGAGTTTTTCGCGCCAGTACGCCAGTTGCCGGGCACTTTCGCCCTCGGCCATCCATTGGCGCTGCCACGCCGCGTAGTCGGCGTATTGCAGGGGCAACGCACGCAAGCTGGCAGAGGTGCCCTGGCAGGCGGCGGCGTAGAGCTGGATCAGCTCGTCCACCAGGATCTGCATCGACCAGCCATCCGAAATGATGTGGTGCTGGGTGATCACCAGCACATGGTGCGCAGGTTCGATCGCCAGCAAGCGCACGCGCATCAGCGGGCCGCTGAACAGGTCGAAGGGACGGCGGATTTCCTGCTCCACCTGGCGCTGGATAAGCGCGGCGTCCACCGCCTCCTGCTCCACTGGCACGTGCAGCGTGGGGTGGATCACCTGCCAGGCGCGCTCGCCCTCTTCCACAAAGGTGGTGCGCAGGGCCTCATGGCGCATCACCAGTGCCGCAAACGCCTGCTCCAGCGCGGGCACATTCAGCTCGCCGCGCAGGTGCAGCGCGGTGGGCACGTGGTAGGCGGCGCTGGTGGGGTCCAGTTGCCAGAGGAACCATTGGCGTTCCTGGGCCGACGACAACGCCAGCGGGCGGCCGCGCTCCAGCGCCTGCATCGGCGCGCTGTGCTGCACGGCGAGCCCTTCGCAGGCCTGCGCAAAGCCGCGCAGTGTGGGGTGGTCGAACAACACTTTGAGCGCCACTTCCAGCGCAAGGGTGTGACGCACGCGGGAAATCACCTGTGTGGCCAGCAACGAATGGCCGCCGCGGGCGAAGAAGTGGTCGTCCAGGCCCACCTGTTCAACCTGCAACACGGCTTGCCAGATCGTGGCCAACGCCTGCTGCAACGGGGTGTGCGGGGCCACATACGCTTCGCCAGCCTGACTCAGGTCCGGCTTGGGCAATGCGCGACGGTCGAGCTTCCCGTTGTTGTTCAGCGGCAAGGCGTCCAGCACCACCCAGTGGGCGGGCACCATGTAGTCCGGCAGGCACTCGCCCACGCGGCGGGCCAGCGCGGCGGTGTCGAGCTGCATGCCGCTGGCGGCCACGGTGTAGGCCACCAGTTGTGCCCCGGTGGGGCCCTCATGGGCGATCACCGCCGCTTCGCGCACCTGCGGCAGCGCTTGCAGCACGGCTTCGATCTCGCCCATCTCGATGCGCAACCCACGGATTTTCACCTGATGGTCGATACGCCCAACGTATTCCAGTGCGCCGCTCCCGTTGTAGCGCGCCAAGTCGCCGCTGCGATAGAGCCGGGCGCCCGGCACGCGGGCAAACGGGTCGGGCAGAAAACGCTCGGCGGTCAGCGCCGGGCGGTCGAAATAGCCCTGGGCCAGGCCCTCCTGCGCACCGATGCACAACTCGCCCACGGCGTCGGCCGGCAGTAGCTCAAAAGCGCTGTCGAGCACATACAGTGCGCGGCCCTGAATGGCCTGGCCAATCGGCATGCCAAACGCGTCACTGGCATCTGCCAGTTGGCAGTCGTGCACGCTGGACACCACGGTGGCCTCGGTGGGGCCGTAGGTGTTCAGCAGGCGCACCGCGCCCAACCCGGCGGCGTGCCAGGCACGCACGCCTTCGACGGCCATCGCCTCGCCGCCCACGTGCACCTGACGCAGCTTGCCCAGGGAGCGGCCGTCGAGGGCACATTCCTTGGCCAGCAGGAACCAGTAGGCGGCCGGCAAGTCGGTCAGGGTCACGCCCTGCTCGACGATTTCCCGCGCCAGTTGCCCGGCATCCCACAACTCATCGCCGCGCATGATCAGCGCAGCCCCCACACACAGCGGCGGGTAGCACTGCTCGACAAACCCGTCAAAGCTGAACGTGGCAAATTGCAGCACGCGGTCTTCACTCGACAGCACGCTGTAGTGCACCGCCGTTTCACAGAACTGACCCAGGGCGGCGTGATCGATCGCCACGCCCTTGGGTTGGCCGGTGGAGCCTGAGGTGTAGATCACGTAGGCCAGGTCGGCGGCGCTCGACCGGCTCGGCGGGTTGGTGGCCGGGTAGGCGCCCAGCTCGTCACCCGAGGGGCTGACCTCCACCCGGCGCAAGGCCTGGGGCAACGGCAGGTCAGCCAGCAGGCCGGTTTCGCACAGCAGCAGGTCCAGGCGGCTGTCGGCGAGCATATAGGCCAGGCGTTCGGCGGGGTATTTTGGGTCCAGCGGGACATAGGCCGCGCCGCTTTTGAGCACCGCCAACAGGCTTACGATCAGTTGCGGGCCCCGGCGCGACGCCAGGCCCACGCGCTGCCCGGGGCCCACGCCCTGCGCCAGCAAGTGATGCGCCAGGCGGTTGGCGCGCTCATTGAGCTGACGGTAAGTCAGTTGCTCACGCCCGGCCTGCACGGCCAGCGCCGCCGGGGTGGCCTCGGCCTGGGCGGCGAAGCGTTCGTGTACGCGGTCATGGCGCAGCACGTCGCGCGGCGACTGGCTCAAGGCAAGCGCCTGGCGGCACCCGCTGTCGTCCAGCAATTGCAGGGTGCCCAGCGGCGCCTGGGCGTTGGCCATCAACTGGTGCAACAGGTGTTGCAAGTTGGCGCTCAATTGCTCGACCTGCGGCGCGCTGAAACGCGCCCGGTCATAGCTGAACTCCAGGCGCAGGCGGTCACCCAGCTCCACGCCAAGCGTCAGCGGATAGTTGGTGCGTTCGTGATTGTGCATCTGGCCAAACGTCAGCCCGGCGGGCGCGCCACGCTTGAGCGCAGCGGCCACGGGGAAGTTTTCAAACACCAGCAAGGTGTCGAACAAGGCCCCGCCCGGCTGCCCGGCCCAGGCCTGGATGTCGTAGAGCGGTACATGTTCGTGGTCGCGCAGGCTCGCGTTGAGGGCTTGCAGTTCGGTCAGCCACGCGGCGGCCGATTGCGCCGGTGAGGCGCTGCTGATCATCGGCAAGGTGTTGATAAACAGGCCCAGTTGCTGCTCGATCCCGGGCAACGGCGCCGAGCGCCCGGCAACCGTGGCGCCAAAGGCCACGCAGTCGTGCCCGGTGTAGCGCTGCAACAGCAGGCTCCAGGCGCCCTGCAGCAAGGTGTTGAGGGTGATTTTGTGCTGGCGGGCGAACGCGCCGAGGCGTTGAGTGAAAGCGCCGTCCAGGCTCACCGGGTAATCCGCCATGCCCGCCGCGTCCTGCGGGGCGCGCAAGGCGGCGGCCAACAGGGTGGGGGTCTGCAACGGCGCCAGCGCATTTCTCCAGAACGCCTCCCCTTCGGCGGGCACTTGCTGCTGCAGCCACGCCAGGTAATCGCGAAATTGCCCCAGCGGGGCCGGCAACGCTTGACCGGCGTAGTGGGCAATCACTTCGCCGAGCAGCTGGGCGTTGCTCCAGCCGTCCATCAACAGGTGATGGCTGGTAAAGATCAGGTGCCAGCGGCTGCCGGGGCCGCGCACCAGCATCAGGCGCAACAGCGGCGCGGTATCCAGCGCAAAACCGCGCGCCCGCTCGGCCTCGGCCAGGGCGTCGGTGTTGGCGTTGACGTCGTCGATCACCTGCAACGGCAAGTCGACCTGCTGGCGGATGACCTGATGCGCGCTGTCCAGGCCCTCCCAGTGGAAGCTGCTGCGCAAAATGTCGTGCCGGTCCACCGCCGCCTGCCAGGCGCGACCAAAGGCCAACAGGTCGAGGCCGTCGATGTCCAGGCGCAGCTGGTTGATGTAGGCCTGGGCCTGGGGCTCATACAGGGTATGGAACAACATGCCTTGCTGCATCGGCGACAGCGGATACAGGTCGGCCATGGCGGGCCCGTCGACCGGCAGCGCATCCAGTTGCTGCTGGGTGACGCGGGCCAGCGGGAAGTCGGACGGCGTGACCTGCCCGGCTTGGGCCGCGCAGCAATGCTGGATCAGGCCAGTCAGCTCCTCGATGTAGTCGTGCGCCAGGCGCTGGACCGTCGAGGCGTTGAACATCTCGCGGCTAAAGCCCCACTGCAAGGTCAGCTCGCCACCGTAGACCTGGCCTTCCACGGTGAGCCAGTTGGCCAGCGGCGCCTCGGGGTCCTGGGCCTGGCCGCTGCCTTGCGTGGCAGGCACAAACAGTGCCGACTCATCGAACTGACGGTCGAACTGCCCCAGGTAGTTGAAGGTGATGCGCGGCGCCGCCAACCCGGCAAGCGCCTGGCGTGCCTGCGGTTGTGCCAGGTAGCGCAGCAGGCCGTACCCGATGCCTTTGTGCGGCACTGCGCGCAACTGCTCCTTGACCGCCTTGATCGCCACCGGCCACTCGCCGCCCGCCTGCAAATGCAGGGGAAACAGGCTGGTGAACCAACCCACCGTGCGGGTCAGGTCCAGGTCGTCGAACAGGTCTTCACGGCCATGGCCTTCGAGTTGAATCAACGCGCCGTCCTTCCCGCTCCAGCGCCCCACCACACGGGCCAGGGCGGTGAGCAGCAAATCGTTGACCTGGGTGCGATAGGCCGCCGGTGCGGTTTGCAGCAGTTGGCGGGTCAGGTCGGCGTCCAGGCGTACGTCTACCTTTTCACCCAGGCGGTTTTGCAGGCCGCCCTGAGCGTTGTCACAGGGCAACTCGGCGTCGTGGGTTTGGGCAAGCCAGTACGGCAGTTGCGCGTCGAGCGTCTGGGCGTGGGCCTGTAACTGCTGCGCCCAGTGTTGGTAGGCGCTGGTCTTGGCGGGCCATTGCCCGGGGGTGCGGTAGGCGTGCTGCAAGTCTTCCAGCAGGATGCGCCAGGACACGCCGTCCACCGCCAGGTGATGGACCACCAGCAACAGGCGCTGACTGCCGTCCGCCATCTGCACCTCTACCGCGCGCATCAGCGGGCCGTGTTGCAGGTCGAGGCTGCGCTGCGCCTCTTCGCACAAGGCCGCCAGTTCGTGGTCGTTTTCGGCGCGGGCCTGCCAGAGCCCCGACGCCTCGACGGGCGCGCCATACGACTGCTGCCAGCCTTCGGCGTGCTCGGTGAACCGCAGGCGCAAGGCATCATGGTGGTTGATCAGGCCGGTCAGGGCCGCGTCCAGCCGGGTGGCGTCCAGCGGCTCGCGCGGGGTCAGCAGCAAGGACTGGTTCCAGTGCGATCGCACAGGGATGGCCTGCTCGAAAAAGCCCTGCTGCACCGGGGTCAGGATGACCTCGCCAGTGACCGGCCCCTGGTCAATACACGCCCGGTCTTCAAAGGTGGCAACCAAGGCCAGGCTGCGCACGGTCTGGTACTGGAACAGGTCGCGCGGGCTGAGGCGGATGCCCGCCTGCCGCGCTCGGCTGACCACCTGGATGGAAATGATCGAATCACCGCCCAGCTCGAAAAAGTTGTCTTCCAGGCCCACCTGGGCAACCCCCAGCACGTCACACCAGATCGCCGCCAAGGCTTTTTGCAGGGGATTGTGCGGGGCGACGAACGCGTGTTGCGGCGCGGCGTCCGGCAAGGGCAGTGCCTTGCGGTCGAGCTTGCCGTTGGCCGTTACCGGCAGCTTATCCAGCACCATCAGGTGAGTCGGCACCATGAATTCGGGCAGGCTGCCCAGCAGCCAGTCCTTGAGCTGCGGCTGCCACGGCGTGGACGGCTCGTCGCCCTCCAGCACCAGGTACGCCACCAGTTGCTTGGCGCCGTGCACCAGCACCACCGCTTCGCGCACCCACGCGTGTTGCATCAGGCGGGTTTCGATTTCGCCCAGTTCGATACGCAGGCCGCGCAGTTTGACTTGATGATCCAGGCGCCCCAGGTACTCGATCACCCCGTCGGCGCGTTGCTTCACACGGTCGCCGGTGCGGTACAGGCGCTCGCCCGGTGCGAACGGCGCCGGCACAAAACGCTCGGCGGTCAGCGCCGGGCGACGGTGGTAACTGCGGGCCAGGCCGACACCGCCCAGGTACAACTCCCCTGCCACACCCGCAGGCACCGGGTTCAACTGGGCATCCAGCACGTAGGTGGCGAGGTTGGCGATAGGACGGCCAATGGGCACGCTGTCGGCGCCTTCGTCGAGGCAGGTCCAGTGGGTCACGTCGATGGCCGCTTCGGTGGGGCCATACAGGTTGTACAGCCCGGCGCCCGGCAGCTTGGCGAACACCTGCAACTGCGCGTCCAGCGGCAAGGCTTCGCCGCTGCACACGATGCGCTTGAGGCCCGTGCAGGCCTGGACGCCCGGCTCATGGATAAACGCCTGAAGCATGGACGGCACGAAGTGCAGCGTGGTGATCGCGTGCCGGTTGAGGGTGTCGATCAAGCGGGCCGGTTCACGGTGCTCGCCGGGCGCGGCGACCACCAGGCGTGCGCCGGTCATCAGCGGCCAAAAGAACTCCCACACGGACACGTCAAAGCTGAACGGGGTTTTCTGCAAAACGGCGTCACTGGCATCCAGGCCATAAGCCTGCTGCATCCAGCACAGGCGGTTGACCAGCGCGCGATGGCTGTTGCCCGCGCCTTTGGGCTTGCCGGTGGAACCGGAGGTGTAGATCACATACGCCAGGTTGAGCGCCTGCACCGGCACCGCCAGGGGCTGCGGGCTGTAGGCCGCCAGCCACTCGGCGGGCGGGTCCAGGGCGATCACCGTCACCGCGTCGACCGGCAACGTCGCCAGCAGCGATTGCTGGCTGAGCAGCAGCGTGATGCCGCTGTCTTCGATCATGTAGGCCAGGCGTTCGCGAGGGTATTCCGGGTCCAACGGCACATAGGCACCGCCCGCCTTGAGAATGGCCAGCAGGCCCACGACCATCTCCACGGAGCGCTCGACACAGATACCCACCAACACGTCCGGGCCCACGCCCTGTTCGCACAAGGCCCGGGCCAGCTGATTGGCCCGCGCATCGAGCTGGGCGTAGCTCAGGGTGGTGCTGCCAAACACCAGCGCCGGTGCGTCGGGGGTGCGTTGCACCTGGTCTTCGATCAATTGGTGCACGGCGCGCTCGGTGGGGTACGCCTGGGCGGTCTGGTTCCACTCCTGCACGAGCACATGCCGGTCTTGTGGCGTGAGCATCGCCAGCTCGCCCACCCGCTGATCGCCCTCGGCAACCATGGCCTGCAGCAGCGCCAGCCAATGATCGGCCATGCGCTGGATGGTGGCGGCGTGGAACAGGTCGTTGGCGTAGGTCAACGCCGCGTGGAGCGTGCCGGACTTTTCAAAGGTGTCCAGGGTCAGGTCGAACTGGGTGGTACGGCCCTGCCACTCCAGCGACGACAGCTCAAGACCGGAGGCGGTGGTGATCGAGGCGAGGTCTGCCACCTGCGGCTGGTGGTTGTACATCACCTGGAACAACGGCGTGTGACTGAGGCTGCGCTCGACTTTCAGCGCTTCGACCAGGCGCTCGAATGGCAATTCCTGATGCGCCTGGGCGCCGAGGGCGTGCTCCTTGATGGCTTGCAGCAACTGGCTGACGCGGGTCTGCCCGTTCAGCTCGGTGCGCAGCACCTGGGTGTTGACGAAAAAGCCGATCAGCCCTTCGACGTCGCCACGGTTGCGGTTGGCGATCGGCACACCGATGCGGATGTCTTCCTGGCCGGTGTAACGGTGCAGCAGTACGTTGAACGCGCCGAGCAGCAGCATGAACAGCGTGACGTTGTGCTGCTGCGCGCAGCGGCGCAGTTGTGCGGCCAGCGCCGGATCAATCGCAAAATTGTGCCGGGTGCCCTGATAACTGGGCCTGGCAGGCCGCGGGTAATCGGTGGGCAGTTCCAGCACCGGGTGTTCATCGCCCAGGCGGGCCTGCCAGTATTCCAGCTGACGGGCCTGCTCCCCCGCCTCCAGCCAGCGGCGTTGCCACAGGGCGTAGTCGCTGTATTGGATCGGCAGCGGTGCGAGGCTGGGCGCCTGGTTGCGTGCAAAGGCGTCGTAGCAGCGGATGAACTCGTCGATCAACACGTTCATCGACCAGCCGTCCGAGACGATGTGGTGCAAGGTCAGCAGCAGCACATGCTCGTTCTCGGCCAGCTTGAGCAGCTTGACCCGCAGCAGCGGGCCGTTTTCCAGGTCGAACTGCTGCAACGACTCACGGGTGGCCGCCTCGCTCACCGCCTGCTCGCGCTCGGCGCAGGCATAGTGGCTGAAGTCTTCAGGCGTGATGGCCAGCGAAGGCTGCGCCGCCACCTGCCACAAACGGTCGTCGGCCTGGCGCTGGAACACCGTGCGCAGGGTTTCATGGCGTGCCACCAGGCTGGCGAATGCCTGCTCCATGGCCTGCAGGTTCAAGGCGCCCTTGAGCCGCACCGCGCCGGGCAGGTTGTAGGCGCCGCTGGCGGGGTCCAGTTGCCACAAGAACCACATCCGCTGCTGCGCATAAGACAACGCCTGACGGTCCTCGGCCTCCACCCCTGCCGGAATCGGAAACCGGGAAAAGTCCAACCCTTCCCTGTGCAAGGCCTGGAGAAACACCTGGCGTTTTTCCAGGGGCAACCCGATAAACCGGCGAGCGAGTTTCAAGGAGTCTTCAGCGTTCATTTGTTGGGATCCGGAACAATAGGCGGGGAGCGCAAAGGCACGTCGTCCCTATAAAACGAACCGGGGAGGGAAAAATTAGCGGGGGAAGCCGAGAAGCGTCCTACGAAAAAACAGCACGCATCCGATATTGATTACGCCGCGCGCGCCCTAAGTTGCCCAGCGCAGTCTCAACAAAACGTTGAAACGAGGAGAACGGCAACGATGAAAGACTTTTTGAAATACAGAGGTCACACCGGCTCAATCGACGTCAGCCCTGAAGACGATTGCCTGTTTGGCAAACTTCTGTTTATCAAGGCGTTGGTCAGCTACGAGGGGGGCACAATCAGTGAACTGGAGCGCGCTTTTAAAAACGCCGTGGATGATTACCTCAACACGCAACAAGCACCCCAGGTATCGCCATCCTTCACGCGCACCCACCAGCCCTGAAAGGTGCGCTATCTCAAAGATCCCCGGCCAGCAGCTACCCCAACCGCCGATAACCCAACACCGCCGCCCACAGCACCACCGCCCCTGCCCCCAGCGCCACCCAGAACCCGCTCGGGGCGCCGAAATGGTCGATCATCCAGCCAGAGCTGGCGGCACCGATGGCCACGCCGATGCTCAGGCCGGTGATCAGCCAGGTCATGCCTTCGGTCAGGCGGCTGGGCGGGACGATGCGCTCGACCAGGGCCATGGACACGATCAGGGTCGGGGCAAAGAACAGCCCGGAGACGAACACCGCCGCCGCCAACCCGGGAATGTGGGTCACCAGCAACAGCGGCAAGGTGGTCAGGGCCGTGGCAATGCCACAGAACAGAAATTGCCGGGGCAGCGGCAGCGACAGCTTGAGCGCGCCAAACGCCAGGCCCGCCAGGCAGGAGCCGATGGCGTACACCGACAGCACGATACTGGCCGCCGCCGGTTGCCCCTGATGCTGGGCGAAGGCGACGCTGACCACATCGACCACGCCGACGATCACGCCCATGGCCATCAGCAAGAGCATCAAGACCGCCACCGACGGCGAGGCGATCAGCCAGCGCCCGTGATGCGCCTGGTAGGCGTGCACGGTGGGTTCGGTATGGCGCTGCAACACAAAGCGGGTCAAGCCCACCGCCAGCAGTACCGCCGCCACCAGCGGCCCGGCTTCCGGAAACAATGCCACGCTCAGGCCCACCGAGACGGGCGGGCCGACGATAAAGCACAGCTCGTCGATCACCGACTCCAGCGCAAACGCGGTTTGCAGCCTGGGCTGGCCGCGGTACAGCTCGGTCCAGCGCGCCCGCACCATGGCAGACATGTTGGGAATGCACCCGGCCAGCGCGGCGAACACAAACAACGTCCAGTTTGGCGCCTGCAAGCGGGTGCACAGCAATAACATCAACAGCGCACCGCCGCCGATGGAAGCGGCAATGGGCAGCACGCGGCCCTGGCCATAACGGTCTACCAGGCGTGCGACCTGCGGTGCACAAAACGCCATGGCCAAGGCGAATGTCGCCGCCACGGCGCCCGCCAGGCCGTAGCCGCCGTGCACTTGGGACAACATGGTGATCACGCCGATGCCCGTCATGGACACCGGCATGCGGGCGACCATGCCCGCCAGTACAAAAGCACGAGTGCCAGGTGCCTGGAACAACTCGGCGTAGGGATTTGCCATTGTGTTAACGCCCTTTGTGTCTCAGTGGCTGCTCAAGGCAACAGCCACCCTCCTTGATGTGGGCAACCTTTTATCACACCAGGCGCTTGATCTGCTTGTGCCGCCACACCTGCCGGTAATACACGACCTGCGACACCAGCATCGCCAGGTACGTCACCGGAAACGACATCCACACACCTTCCAGGCCAAACCTTGCGTTAAGCAGATAGGCCGACGGCATTTGCACAAAGACCATGCACAAAATGGCGATGACCACCGGCATCAACACCACGCCGCTGGCGCGCATGATCCCGCCCACCACGGCCTGGAACCCATACACCAGCACGCTCCACAGCAGGATGTACAACAAGCGTTCGGCCTTGATCAGCGCCTCGGGGTCGATGATGAACAGCCCCAGCAGCCAGTGCGATAACCCGTAGCCCAACACGATCAGGCCACCGGTCAGCCACAGGTTGATCAACAGGCCCGTGCGCAGGATCGACCCGATACGCTCCACGCGCCCGGCGCCGATGGCCTGCGCCCCCAGGATCGAGGCCGTGATGGCAATCGACATGGCCGGAAACTGCACATAGTTGGCCAGTTGCGTCACCGCCCCGTAGGCGGCCGTCGCCTGGGAACCGTGGCTGTTGACCAGGGCCAGTATCACCAGCTCAGACAACGACAACACCACCATCTGCAGGCCGGTGGGCAGGCCGATGCGCAGGATCTTGCCCAGGATCGCCGGGTTCAGGCGCAAGGCGGCCAACAACTCGCGGTCGGGGGCCATCACGTGTTTTTTGTGGCGCAGGCGCAGCACCAGAAACAGCATCGCCACGGCGTTACTGACCAGCCCGGCATACACCCCACTTTCAATGCCCATGGGCGCAAGCCCCAGCCAACCGCGGATCAGCGCGGGGGTCAGCAACAGCCCCACCAACGTCGAAACCATCAGCGCCAGCAGCGGCGACACGGTGTCACTCACGCCGCGCAGCAACTGGGTGTACAGAATGAACACCAGCAGCAGCGGCATGATCATCATCAGCCCCGAGGCATAGCCCACGGCGGCGTCCAGCACGTCCAGCGGCGTGCCCAAACCGATCAGCGCCTGGCGTGCGAACAGGCTACCGAGCACCGCCGCGGCCACGCCGACCAACGCCCCCAGGGTAAGGGTAGAACCGGTAATGACCTTGACCATGCCCAGTTCCCGCGCGCCCCAGGCTTGCCCGATCAGCACCGAGGCGCCCGCCCCCAGGCCGATCACCAGGGCCACGAAGAAAAACACGATGGGAAACATCCCCGACACGGCCGCCAGCGCCTGGGTGCCGAGCAATTGCCCCACGTAGATCCCGTTGAGCGTGCCGGAAAACGTCTGCAGGAAATTGGACAGCACCATCGGTGCCAAAAAAATCAGGTAAACCTGCCACAACGGTCGTTGCTTGATCACATCCATGAGCGCTCTCAGTGCAATGGGGCGGTAAAGGCGTTGCGCGCCAGCCAAGCCAGGTACGTCTGTACGTCAACCGGCCATTGCGCGATCACGTGGGAAAACCCGGCGCTGTCATCGGCAAACAAGCTCCGCGAGGCCTCCTCGAAACCCGGCAGGTCGCCGCCGATGGCACTCATGAAACGGTAGCTGGCTTCCTTGGCCTGGCGCAGGGCGTCCCGTTCGGCATGGGCGCTGCGGGCTTCGTCCACCAGCCGACGTAACGCCGCCGAAGCGCCGCCACGCTGCTGCGCCAGCCATTCCCAATGCCTGGGCAGCAACGTGACTTCGCGCGCGACCACGCCCAGCTTTGGGCGGCCTACGGTGGGAGACGATGGCGATTGGGTATCAGTCACCTCAGGCACAGGCAGCGCCGGTGCATAACCGGCTGGCCAAGGGTAATCGACCTGGGCGCCGCTGGTGTCATCAAACACCAGCACCGCCCCCACCGGCCGATCGAGGCTTGCCAGGATCCGGGCCACCTCATCATAGGAACCGGTGGCCACGCGTTGGTGGCCGAAAAACGCGGTGCAACGGGGAGCGAGCTGAAGACTCATGATTTTATACCCGGGTGTTATTTGTTTTACCCGGGCATATTAGCGGTTAATGTGGTTTGCGCAAGGCTAATCTGCGGACACCCGCAACTCGCCCTCACGCACCGTCGCCCGCAGGCCGCCCGGCGCCGGGTCTTGCAGCAGGCAGTCGGCAATCGCCGGTTCAAGCTCCACCCGCAGACGCCGGCCCAAGGCCCGAGCGCCAAACCGCGCATCGTGCTGGCGACACAACCAACTGCGCGCTGCGGTATCGAGCGTCAACGAGCGATGCTGCACGGCCAGGCGGGCGTTGAGTTTGGCCAGCTCGACCTCCAGCAGCGCCTGCAGCCACTGTTGGTCGATGGGCTCGAACATCAGAATCCGGTCGATACGGTTGAGAAACTCCGGCTCGAAGTGACGGTGCAAGGCTTCCTCCAACACACTGGCTTCCCGGCGCACCCAGCCGCGCACCAGCCGACGCCAACCCTGGGTAAACCGCTGGCGGTGTTGCCGCGCCTGCTGCGCGCCAATGTTGCTGGTCATGAAGATCAGGCTGTTGCGAAAGTCCAGCGTGCGGCTGCCGCCAGCCAGCGTCAGCTGACCGTTTTCAAGGATGCCCAACAGGCTGCGCACCACCTCCTGGCTGGCTTTTTCCAACTCATCGAACAGTACAATCCCCGGTCGGCTGTAAGTGCCCTGGATCAACTCGCTGTTGAACAGGCTGATGCCTTCCTTACTGCCCACATACCCCGGCGGCGCACCCGTCAGCGCGGCGGCGTAATGCTCCTGGGCCAGGGTGTGCATGTCGATACGGCAAAACGCATCGGCACGCCCATGCAGGGCCTGCGCGAGCAAACGCACCACCTCCGTCTTGCCCACCCCGGTGGGGCCCATGAACAAATTGACACTCAACGGCCGGTCGCGCTCGCCGATATCGGCCTTGACCACCTTGAGCAAGGCACTCACCTGCGCCAAGGCCGCCTCCTGACCCACAATACGGCTGCGCAACAACGCCATGACCTGAGCCGGTTCAAAGGTGAAACGCATGCACGACCTCACTGCCAGCCAGTTAAAGAAAAACCACCTCAGCACACATCGCAAGCCGCCCAGGCAGCCTCGACCACCTGCTCTTGATCTTGATCTGCTTTTGATCTGGCTTTTGATCTAAAGCGCCCCGTTAAACCACGCTGGCCGTAGGCCAGCGAGGTGCCGAGTGGTGGGGCGAAGCGCTTTTGGTTACTTTTGGCGCTCCTCCAAAAGTGACCCGCCGTAAGGGCGGAACCACCAGCGGCCGTTACCCAAATACCAGACACCCCACTAACCCGCCGTCTTCTCGATCCCCCCATGGGGCAACTGCCCAACCGGACACTGCGCCACCCCCACCGTCCCCCGCGTAAAACCCTCAACATTTTCCTGAGCCTTCTGCGCATCCAGCACCCACGTGCGGTAAAACTCAAACGGGCAATCCGCCACACCTTTATCCCCATCCCCCGACGCATGCACCCCCGTATAACCGCGGTGCAACAGCTTGAACAAATGGTTCTGCGACTGATCATTACTACGCGCATCGCGGATCTGCGACACCGACAACTGCGCGTACTGAATACCCATCTCCTCTTCGCCACACTCACCCAACGTGCGCCCATCAAAACCAATGATCGCCGAGTGCCCGAAGTACGAATACACCCCGTCAAACCCCGCCGCGTTGGCCACGGCCACATAACAGTTGTTGGCCCACGCCATGCTCTTGGACATCTGCACCTGCTGCTCCTTGGCCGGGTACATGTAGCCCTGGCAACGCACGATCAGTTCGGCGCCTTTCATCGCGCAGTCGCGCCAGATCTCCGGGTAGTTGCCGTCATCGCAGATGATCAGGCTCACCTTCATGCCCTTGGGCCCCTCGCACACGTAAGTGCGGTCGCCGGGATACCAGCCTTCGATCGGGCACCACGGAATGCACTTGCGGTAACGCTGCACAATCTCGCCCAGGTGATTGATCAGCACCAGCGTGTTGTATGGCGCCTTGTGCGGGTGGTCTTCATGCCGCTCGCCGGTCAGGGAAAACACGCCCCAGGTGTTGGCCTGGCGGCACGCGGCCGAGAAAATCGCCGTCTCTTCGCCGGGGATGCTCGCGGCGGTCGCCATCATTTCGTCGTGGTCGTACATGATCCCCATGGTGCTGTATTCGGGGAACACCACCAGGTCCATGCCAGGCAGGCCCTGTTTCATGCCGATGATGATCTCGGCGATTTTCTTTGCGTTATCGATAACCTCGGCCTTGCTGTGCAGGCGCGGCATCTTGTAGTTCACGACAGCAACGCCCACCGTGTCCGGGCTGCTGGAAATGTCGCCATGGCGCATCGCATCGCTCCTTCATTCAGTGACTGATCATCCAGGGCCGTGGCCCGGTGCGGGTCTTGAGCCCTAACGGGTTGGCCTTTGTCGGCACCACCGCCTGGCGGGTGCCGCAACAGCTGCAACCGGCCGGGTGGCCGCGGGCCGCCTTGTATTGATCGACGGTTTGCGGCGCGTGGGCACTGCGCTCGTTACCGGCGATGGCGTTGCGCTGGCTGGCAGACAACACGCTCAAGGCGGGCGCCGACACCAGCAGTTGCCCGCCGGTGGCCGCGCAATACGGGCACTGGCTGGGTTCGTGGCGTTGGGCGATGGGCCGCAGCATCGTGAAGCTGCCACAGCACGAGCAGGCATATTCGTAGGTCGGCATGGTTACAGGTCCGGGGCGATGGGCAGGTCGATGCTGCCGTCCAGGTGCTTGATGGGGCCGCTGGCGCTGGGGTTGATGTCGAAGTCGAAAATCTCGGTGGGCAGCCACAACGTGGCGCAGGCGTTGGGGATGTCGACCACGCCGCTGATATGGCCCTGCACCGGCGCGGAGCCCAGCAACGCATAACCCTGGGCCGGCGAGTAGCCGAACTTGGTCAGGTAGGTGATCGCATTGAGGCACGCCTGGCGGTAGGCGACGTTGACGTCCAGGTAGTGCTGCTGGCCCTGCTCGTCCACCGAAATGCCTTCAAAGATCAGGTAGTTCTTGTAGTTGGGCGTGATCGGGCTTGGCTTGAACACCGGGTTCTTGATGCCGTACTTGGCCATGCCGCCCTTGATCAGCTCGACTTTCATGTGCACCCAGCCGGCCATTTCGATGGCGCCGCAAAAGGTGATCTCGCCGTCGCCCTGGCTGAAGTGCAGGTCCCCTACCGACAACCCAGCGCCGTTGACGTACACCGGGAAAAAAATCTTCGAGCCACGGGACAAGTCCTTGATGTCGCAGTTACCCCCATGCTCACGCGGCGGCACGGTACGCGCGCCGGTGGCAGCCGCGGCGTCGCGCGCCGCGCCCTTGAGCTTGCCCATGTGTGCGGTGGCGGCCAACGGCGGGTTGGCCAGCGGCGGGACACGGGTGGGCTGGGTGTCGATCAGTTCCTGTTCGCGACGGTTCCACGCGGCGAGCATCACCGGGTCCGGCAGGCAGCCGATCAGGCCCGGGTGGATCAGGCCTGCAAAATTCACCCCGGGGATGTGCCGGGAGCTGGTGAACATGCCCTTGAAATCCCAGATGGCTTTTTGTGCGCTGGGGAAATGGTCGGTGAGAAAACCGCCGCCGTTGTTGCGCGAAAAGAACCCGTTGAAGCCCCACTGCGATTCGGCCTTGGCGCCGATGTCCAACAGGTCCACCACCAGCAAGTCACCGGGTTCGGCGCCCTGCACACCCACGGGGCCGGACAGGTAGTGCACAGTGGACAGGTCCACGTCGCGCACATCGCTGGCGTCGTCGTTGTTTTTGATGGCGCCCGCGGTCCAGTCGTAGGTTTCCAGGATGAAGTCATCGCCGGGCTTGACCCAGCACGCCATCGGAATGTCCGGGTGCCAGCGGTTGTGGATGTTTTCGTTCTCGGTGACGGGCTGGTTAAGGTCGACTTTGATCAGCGTTTCGGTCATGGACGGGCTCCTGGACGGATGGCGTGTGGCGTTCGATCCAGTCTCGCGGTGCCTGGGGTTATCGGGAAATACGTTGGATGACGTATGACAAAACGGCGCCTGGCGGCGATGTATCAATTTCGTCGATAAGGATCCAATGTTTACTGATTGGACGCCGATCAGGTTGACGTTTAGATTGCTCAGCGAAGATAGCTTTTAGCCATCACCTGTCACCCTCTCAATCATCGAGCTTTCCATGAAAAAACCTGTCTCGTTAGCGATGCGCATCGGCCTGGGCTTTGCGTCCACCCTGTCGTTGCTGGTCCTGGTGACCGCCGTCGGCATGCAACGCGTGGGTTTTATCGACAACACCCTGCAAGGTGTGGCCGAGAAAGCCGCCGTGGTGCAACGTTACGCCATCAATTTCCGTGGCAGCGTGCACAACCGGGCGATTGCGATCAGGGATGCGGTGCTGGTCAAGGATGAGCAGGCCCTCACACAACACCTGAACGAAATCGATCAACTCAAGCGCGACTACCAGGACTCCGCCCAGCGCCTGGACAGCCTGTTCACCCGCACGGTGCCGAGCGCCGATGAAGCGCGCCTGCTGGCCGCCATCAAGGACATCGAGGTCACCACCCTGGCCTCCAGCGAACAGGTGATCGGCCTGCGTCGCGGCGGTGATATTGCCGGTGCCCAAACCCAGCTGCTGGCGCAAACCTCGGCCGATTACTCCGAATGGCTCAAGCGGGTCAACGCCCTGATCGACCTGGAAGAAGCCAACATCCACCAGCAACTGGACACGGTGCAAGGCGCTGCCAGCCAGTTCGCCGTGTTGATGCTGGTGGCCAGTGCCATCGCCATTGCGCTGAGCATCCTGGTGTCGGTGCTGATCATCCGCAAGGTCAAGGCCACGCTGGGCGCCGAGCCAGAAGAAGTCGCCGAGGCCATCCGCCGCCTGGCCGATGGCGAGTTGAACCAGGTGATTGAAACCCGCCACCCCGAGAGCGTCATGGGCATCCTCAAAAGTGCCCTGGCACGCTTGGGCACCACCATTGCCGACGTGCGCTCGGCGGCGCAGGCGCTGCGTGAGTCGTCGGTGACGCTGCTGGGCGTGTCCAGCGACAACCGCCAGCAAATCACCCTGCAAACCAGCGAAGCCGAACACGTGGCCGCCGCCATCACGCAAATGGCCGCGTCGGTGAGCGAGGTGTCGGGGTATGCCTCGGCGGCCGCCAAGGCGACCCTCCTGGCAGACGCCGAAGTGGACAGCGGCCACCGCCTGGTGGGCCAGGTGAGCGATGCCATCGAGGAGCTGGCGAACATTCTCGACCAGGCCACCGACCGCGTGAAGCAGGTGTCCAACGACAGCGAAAGCATCGAGACGGTGATCGAGGTGATCAACGCCATCGCCGCCCAGACCAACCTGCTGGCGCTGAACGCGGCGATCGAGGCGGCGCGAGCGGGCGAACACGGGCGCGGTTTTGCGGTGGTGGCCGATGAAGTGCGCTCGCTGGCGACCCGCACACAGGAGTCCACCCAGGAGATCCGCGACATGATCGGCAAACTGCAAAACGGCACCCAACACGCCGCCGACATCATGCAGCGCAGCCGTGACCTGGCGCAGACCACCGTGACCCAGACCCGCGACTCGCAAGTGGCCTTGGGCAAGATCAGCGAAGAAGTCGGCGCGATCAACACCATGAACGCGCAAATCGCCAGCGCCTCGGTGCAGCAAAGCGCGGCGGCCGAAGAGGTGGCGCAAAACGTCACCCGCATCCACAGCTCCACCGTGCAGTCGGCGCAAGGCTCTCAAGTGGTGGAAAGCGCCAACCAGGAACTGGCCCAACTGGCCGACCGGCTCAGCACCCAGGTCGCGTTCTTTCACGTGGCCTGAGCCTAGACCCGCTCCTCACCGCCCGGTGGGAGCGGGCTTGGCGCCATTAAGTCACCCGCAGGCAGGCCTGTCGCACCTCAGGCAAGCGCAGGCGGGACCTGGAAACCGCCCATGACCGGTGCCAGGCACTCGGCGAATTTAATGGTGGTGCGATCGTCATACGGCGCGCCGAGGATCTGGATGTTCACCGGCAACCCCTGCGGGGTCAGGCCAATGGGTGCGCAGGTGGCGGGCAGGCCCAGCAGCGTGGCCGGGGCGATCCATTTGTAGAGGTCGGCGTAGTGCCGCTTTTTGCCTTCCACGGTGAGGCTGCGCAGGCTGATGACCCGGGACTGGTCGTGGGCAAACGCGGTGGTGAACACCGGCGGCGTGAGGATCACATCAAAGCGTGCAAAGCTTTTGAGAAAGGTTTCGCGCAGGTGCAGCCCCTGCTCGTGGGCGTCCAGCCAATCGGCGTGGCTCATGCCACTGCCTTTGTAGAACTGGTCACCGTGCTGCGGCAGGTCCATCCACTTGGACAAGCCCTTGAGCAGCGGCGCCATCAGCCCCATGAATCGCCGCGCGGTACGCGACAGGCTCACCCCCAGCGCCGCCCCCAGCTGCACGCTGTAGGCCGAAAAAATCCGTTCCAGCGCAAGATCGCTCGGGGCACCCTGCACCACCTGCGCGCCGGCCGCTTCCAGGTTTACCCGCAGTTGGCGGTAGAGTTCGGCCATGTCCGCGTCGATGGGCGCGTCGGCGTCTTCGGTCCATAGCAGCACCCTGAAGTCCTTCAAGGCCTGGCAACGCGGCGCGGGCAATTGCAGTGCCCAGCCGGGCTGCATCGACGGCGACGGCGCCGCCACCACGTCCAGCAGCAATTGCAGGTCGCACGCGGTGCGGGCCAGCGGCCCGATGACGTTCAGGTGCCCCTCGTCCAACTGCCCCGGCGGGCCGGGAATGTGCCCGCGTTGCGAAACCAGGCCCTGGGTCGGCTTGTGCCCGTACACCCCGCAAAAATGCGCAGGCGTGCGAATGGAGCCAGCGATGTCACTGCCCAGCTCCAGCGCGGTGAACCCCGCCGCCAACGCCACCGCCGCGCCACCGGACGAACCGCCGGGGGTCAAGGCGTGGTTCCAGGGGTTGTGGGTGGTGCCAAACAACGCGTTGTAGGTCTGGATATCGCCCGCCATGCACGGCACGTTGGTCTTGGCGAACACGATCGCCCCGGCGTCTTCCAGGCGCTTGACCGCCACGGCCGACTGCGCCGGGCGGTAATCCTGCAGCGCCGGTGACCCGGCCGTGCAGGGCAGCCCGAGCACTTCAAAGGTGTCCTTGATGGTCATGGGCAACCCGTGCAGCGGCCCCAGCGCCAACCCGTTGCGCACGGCCGTGTCGGCCAGGTCGGCCTTGAGCCGCGCCTGCTCCAGGTTCATCGTGACCACGGCGTTGAGCGCAGGGTTGAGCGCTTCAACGCGGGCAATACAGCTTTCCAGCAACGCCCGGCTGCTCAAGCGGCCGGCGGCAATGTCGGCCAGCAGCTCGGTGGCGCTGCGGTAGGTGTTTTCTGGGGTCATGGGGGTTCCCGGGTGTCAGGGCTTAAGCGGTGTGCAGCGTGTCCAGATGCGGCATCAGCATCACACTTTCCTGCTCGTTGGGATCGGAACGGGCCACCAGCACCGACACCGGCGTGTCGGTGTTGTTGTAGGGCTGGTGGGGCATGCCCGCCGGAATGTAGAAAAAGTCCCCGGGGTGGATGACTTCATGGCTTTCCAGCTGTTGGCCGTACCACACGCTCGACACCCCGGTGAGTGCATAAATCGCCGTTTCATGGCCTTCATGCATGTGGGTCTTGGCGCGTGCGCCCGGCGGGATGGTGACGATTTGCAGGTTGATGCCCTGGGCACCCACGGTTTCGGCACTGATGCCCACTTCGTTGTGCAGGCCTTGCTTGCCCACCACGGAGGATTGGGCGCGCAGCAGGCGGCAGGTGGCGGACGGCTTCTGGTCGGATTGGCTCATCAGGACTTCTCGGTGTGATTTTTTTAGAAAACACCTCAACCCGGTTATTTATTCCCCCGGCGGGATTATTAACCTCAGGTTATATAATTTAAAACATGCACGACATTTATTAACCGAGGCTTTGCTTATAGAGTCCCGTGAACTCCCCGCCTTGAGGTTTGCCCATGTCCCTGCACACTGCCCTCGCCCCGTTCGCCCGCGTCGACCTGCTGGACGGCCCCACCCCGCTGCACCGCGCCACCCGTCTTGAACAGGCGCTGGGCCTGCAAGGTATCGGCCTGTACCTCAAGCGTGACGACCATACCCCGCTCGGCGGTGGCGGCAACAAGTTGCGCAAACTGGAGTTCCTGCTGGGCACGGCGCTGGGCAGTGGCGTTGATACCGTCATCACCATCGGCGGCGTGCAATCGAACCACGCCCGCTTGACCGCCGCCGCGTGCGCGCGCCTGGGACTGGCCTGCGAACTGGTGTTGGGGCGTGCCGTGGACAAGTCCGGCACCGATTACGACCTGAACGGCAACGTGCTGCTCGACCAGTTGTTTGGCGCACGGCTGGAGGTGCTGGACAAGGGCGTCGACACCCTCGCCCATGCCCAAGCCCGTGCCAGCCAGTTGCGTGCCAGCGGGCACACGGTGCTGGTATTGCCCACCGGCGGCTCCACCCCGTTGGGCAGCCTGGGTTATGCCCGGTGCGCGGCCGAAATCATCGAGCAAGAACAGCGCCTTGGCCTGACCTTCAAACAGGTGATGGTGCCCAATGGCAGCGCCGGCACCCATGCCGGGCTGGCCGCAGGCTTTGCGGTGGCAGGGCGCGGGGCGGCCACGGTCAAGTCATGGTCGGTGCTGGCCGACGAAGCAGCCTCCCGGGCCCGGACACTGCAACTGACCCAGGACGCCCTTGCCCTGCTCGGCCACACCGCGCCCCTCGCGGCGGCCGATCTGCAGATCGACGGCAGCCAGTTGGGTGACGGTTACGGCCTGCCGACCCCGGCGATGCAGGACGCCGTGCGCCTGCTGGCCCGCACCGAAGGCCTGCTGGTAGACCCGGTGTATTCGGGCAAGGCCCTCGCCGGGCTGATCGCCGACCTCAAGCGCGGCCTTTATACCGCCGGTGACAACCTGCTGTTCATCATGACCGGCGGCACCCCGGGGCTGTATGCCTACCGCGACACGTTCCAGACCCCGTGATTACACCGACAGGTAACGGCTGATGGTCGCCTCGTCCACCCGGTCGCGGGTTTCTTCGATCACGAAGCGACCCTTTTCGATCACCAGGAAGCGGTCGGCGATCTCCAGGGTGAACGACAGCACCTGCTCGGACACCACGATGGTCAGGTCGCGCAGGGTGCGGATCTCTTTGAGCGTACGGGCGATGTCCTTGATGATCGACGGCTGGATGCCTTCGGTGGGCTCGTCCAGCAACAGCACCTTGGGGTTGGTCGCCAAGGCGCGGGCGATCGCCAGTTGCTGTTGCTGGCCGCCGGACAGGTTGCCGCCCTTGCGCGAGCGCATGTCGTGCAGCACCGGGAACAACGCGTAGAGGTCTTCGGGCACCTTGCCCCTGGCCGACGCAGGCAGGCCGGTCTGGATGTTTTCCAGCACGCTCATGCCGGGGAAAATCATGCGGCCCTGGGGCACGTAGGCGATGCCCCGCGCCACGCGCTCATGGGTGTCCAGTGCGGACACATCGTGCCCGTCCACGCTGACCTGGCCGGACCACTGCGGCAACACGCCCATCAGGCTCTTGAACAGCGTGGTCTTGCCCATGCCGTTGCGGCCCATCACCGCGACGATTTCGCGCTTGTCCACCTTCAGCGCCAGGTCGTGAAGGATCTGGCTCTGCCCGTAGCCGCACGACAGGTTGTCGATCTTGAACATGCCGAACTCCTCAGTGGCCCAAATACACTTCAATGACTTTCGGGTTGCTTTGCACCGCTCCCATGCTGCCTTCGGCAAGCACCTTGCCCTGGTGCAGCACGGTGACTTTGTGCGCGATGCTTTTGACAAATTCCATGTCGTGCTCGATCACCAGCACCGAACGGCCCTGGCTGATGCGGTTGAGTAACTGCGCGGTCTGCGCACGTTCGTTGACGCTCATGCCAGCCACCGGCTCGTCGAGCATCAGCAAGTCCGGGTTTTGCATCAGCAGCATGCCGATCTCCAACCATTGTTTTTGCCCGTGGGACAGCAGGTCGGCCTGCAGGTGCAGCAACTCGCCCAGGAAGATTTCATGGGCCACCTCCTCGACCCGCTCGATCACCTTGGCGGTGCGCTTGAAAAACAGCGCGCCCCAGACCTTGCGGCCCGCCGGGTAGGACATCTCGAGGTTTTCAAACACCGTGAGGTTTTCATAGATCGACGGGTTCTGGAATTTGCGCCCTACCCCGGCCCGCACGATGTTGTATTCGCGCATCTTGGTCAGTTCCTGACCGTCAAACTGGATGCTGCCGCTGGTGGCGCGGGTCTTGCCGCAAATCAGGTCGAGCACCGTGGTTTTGCCGGCGCCATTGGGGCCGATCACCACGCGCACTTCGTTGCGGTCGATGTACAGGTTGAGGTTATCGACCGCCTTGAAGCCGTCGAACGACACGGTGAGGCCTTCGATGGCCAGCACCGGTTTTTTCATTTCAAAGCCCACGGCAGTCATGGTTGTGTCTCCAGAATCTTGGCTGGGGTTGCAGGCACGGCCGCTGGCGCGTCCACGTTGGCCGACGGGGTACGGCGCAGCGCCTTGGCCAGCGCCTGGCGCCCGTGGCTGTCCCACAAACCGGCCAGGCCGTTGGGGAAGTACATGACCACCACAATGAACAGGCCGCCCATCAGGAACAGCCACAAATCGGGAAACGCCTCGGAAAAGTACGTCTTGCCGAAGTTCACCAGCAACGCGCCGCAGACCGCGCCGATCAGCGACATGCGCCCGCCCACCGCCGCGAAGATCACCATTTCGATCGACGGCACGATGCCCACAAACGACGGTGACATGAAGCCCACCTGCAAGGCAAACATCGCCCCGCCAATGGCCGAGAATGCCGCAGCCACGCAAAACACGAAGATCTTGAAGCTGGCCACGTCATAGCCCGAAAAACGCACCCGCTCTTCTTTGTCGCGCATCGCCATCAGCAACCGGCCCAGCTTGGACGCCAGGATAAAGCGGCCCATAAAGATGCAGCCAAACAACAGGCCCGCGTTGACGAAGTACAGGATGAACTTGGCGCTGTCTTCGCGCAGGTCCCAGCCCAGCAGGGTCTTGAGGTCGGTGATGCCGTTGACGCCCCCCGTCAGGCCTTGCTGCCCCACGATCAAGACGGTGAGGATCAGCGCAATGGCCTGGGTCACGATGGAAAAATACACATCGCCCACGCGCCGCTTGAACAGCGCCATGCCCACGATGAACGCCAGTACCACCGGCACCGCGACCACTGCGATCAGGGTAAAGGTCAGGCTGTGAAACGGCTGCCACAACAGGGGCAGTTCGGTGATCTGGTTCCAGTCCATGAAGTCGGGGATGCCTGGCGTGGTCTGGATCTTGGTGCTGACCGGGTCCGAGGCCTCGAGCTTGAGGAACATGGCCATGCAGTAGCCGCCCACGCCAAAAAACACGCCCTGGCCCAGGCTCAGGATGCCGCCATAGCCCCAGCACAGCACCAGGCCCACCGCCACAAACGCGTAGGTCAGGTACTTACCCACCAGGTTCAGGCGAAACGCGTCCAGGGTCAGCGGAAACACCACAAAAATCAGCAACGCCAACAGCGCGATGCCCACCAGGTTTTGCTGGCCGCCCAGCAGTTTGTCCAACGCTTTCATCGGCTCGCCCCTATTTGCGCACTTTGATGGAGAACAGCCCTTGCGGGCGCATCATCAGGATCAGAATCACCGACGACAGCGTCAGCACCTTGGCCATCGAGCCACTCAGGAAAAACTCCGAAAGCGACTGGGTCTGGGCAATCACAAAAGCCGACGCAATGGTGCCGAACAGGCTTTGCGCGCCGCCGAACACCACCACCAAAAAGGTGTCGACGATGTACTGCGAACCCGCCGTGGGCCCGGTGGAGCCGATGGTGGTGAACGCCGCACCGGCCACACCGGCCACGCCGCAGCCCAGGGCGAAGGTCATGCGGTCGACCTTGCGCGTGTTGATGCCCACGGCGCGGCTCATGATGCGGTTTTGCACGGTGGCGCGAACCTGCAGGCCCCAGCGCGAGCGGTAAAGCATCATGAAGATGGCGCCAGTGAGCAGCACGGTCAGGCCCATCACGAACAGGCCGTTGCGCGGGATCTCGATGGCATCGGTGAGGTTCACCGAACCCATCAGCCAGGCCGGCGGCTCGGCGCTGACTTCACGGGCGCCAAACACCGAGCGGAACGTTTGCTGCATCACCAGGGACAAGCCCCAGGTGGCAAGCAGCGTGTCCAGCGGGCGCTTGTAGAGCCGGCTGATCATCGCCCACTCCACCACCCAGCCAATGGCGCCCGCCACCAGAAAAGACAAGGCAATCGCGAAGAAAAAATAGTACGGCTGGAACCCCGGCGCAAAATGCGCGGTGAGGCTCGAGCAGACATACGTGGTATAGGCGCCAATGGTCAGGAACTCGCCATGCGCCATGTTGATCACGCCCATCTGGCCAAAAATGATTGCCAGTCCCAATGCCATCAACAGCAGCACGCAGAACACGGACAAGCCGTTGAACCCCTGCATCGCCGCGATGGCTCCAAATTCCGATAGCCATTCCATGATGATGGTCTCCTGAGAGCGGGAGGATGGTTAGAAAAAAATGAGGTGTACTTGTGCTTGAGGAGGGAGCGGCACGCCGCCCCCCACCCTTTGGATCAGGGCCGCTTCACAATCACTGGTAGCCCTTGGGGAACGGGTTCGGTTCGATCAGATCCGACTCGTAGATCACCTTGAACTGGCCGTTGGGCTGCACTTCGCCGATGCGCGACTTGCTCCACAGGTGATGGTTTTCGTGGATCTTCACGTAGCCTTCCGGCGCGGTGGACAGCTCGATGCCTGGGGAGGCCGCGACCACTTTGTCCACGTCAAAGCTGCCGGCTTTTTCCACCGCCGCTTTCCACAGCCAAGGGCCCAGGTAAGCCGCCTGCGTCACGTCGCCGATCACCGCGTCCTTGCCGTACTTGGCCTTGAAGGCTTCGACGAAGGCTTTGTTGTTGGGGTTGTCCAGGCTCTGGAAGTACTTCATCGAGGCATAGAAACCGGCCATGTTTTCGCCGCCGATGCCGAGCAGTTCGTCTTCGGTCACCGATAGGGTCAGCAGGGTCTGCTTGGCCGCGTTCACGCCCGCTGCGTTGAGCTGCTTGTAGAACGCCACGTTGGAGCCGCCCACCACCGCCGCGAGCACCACGTCAGGCTTTTTCAGCTTGACCTTGTTGATCAGCGAGCCGAACTGGGTGTTGCCCAGCGGGTAGTAGTCTTCGCCGACCACGGTGCCGTGCAGCACGTTTTCAATGTGCTTGCGGGCGATCTTCATCGAGGTGCGCGGCCAGATGTAGTCCGAGCCCACCAGGTAGAAGGTCTTGGCGCCTTTGGTCTTGGCGATCCAGTCCAGGCTGGCGAGGATTTGCTGGGTGGCTTCCTGGCCGGTGTAGATCACGTTTTTCGACTGTTCCAGGCCTTCGTAGAAGGTCGGGTAGTAGAGCAGGCCGTTTTCTTTTTCGAAGATCGGCAGCACGGCTTTGCGCGACGCCGAGGTCCAGCAGCCGAACACCGCTGCCACCTTGTCGTTCACCAGCAGCTTCTTGGCTTTTTCGGCGAAGGTCGGCCAGTCGGAGGCGCCGTCTTCCTGGATCACCTTGATCTGGCGACCGAGGATGCCGCCCGAGGCGTTGATCTGCTCGATGGCCAGGCGTTCGGCCTGGATCGAACCGGTTTCGGAAATGGCCATGGTGCCCGTGGCCGAATGCAGCTGGCCCACGGTGACTTCGGTCGGCGTCACGGCCAGCCCGTCGTTATCGGCCATCACGCCCTGGCTGAACACACTGGCCGCCAGCAACGACAAGGCCGCGGCGCCCAATGCCAGACGACGGGGCAAAAACGGTTTGGAGCGGTTCACTTGTGGTTCCATCAGGGAGCCTCCTGTGCAATGAGGGCTCCAGCATGGCGGCAGGTGGCCACGGCGGGTATACGCAGCCTGACGTAACCGCCTACGTCATTTGACGTATGCCCAAACGCACCCATTGAGTGCACCCGCGCCGGGCAGGCCTGCCCCGCGCTGGGGCGTAAAGCGGCCCCGGGCCAGAGCGCCAGGGGCTTGCACGCCAGTCTGCGCACTTGTGGGGGCCGCTGCGCAGCCCGGTGCGCGGCAAGCCCGCTCGGCGCCGCCGCCTTTTGCGCAGCGTGAGGCGGCGGGCGCGAGGCATGAAACTTGCTGCACACACATTGACCACTTCCAGGGCCTCCTACCGTGCACCCGACTCCCGGCACCCAGCGCATCGTCAAGATCCGTCGCGACTACAACACCTGGGTCGCCGACGAGACGATGGAAGACTACGCCCTGCGCTACACGCCCAAGTCGTTTCGCAAGTGGTCGGAGCTGCGCATCGCCAACACCGCCCTGGGCGCGGTGTCGTTTCTGGCGCTGGAGGCCATCGGCGGCGTGCTGGCGCTCAGTTACGGGTTCACCAACACGTTCTGGGCGATCCTGGCCATCAGCCTGGTGATCTTTCTCACCGGCCTGCCCATCAGCTACTACGCGGCCCGCTATGGCGTGGACATGGACCTGCTGACCCGCGGCGCAGGCTTTGGCTACATCGGTTCCACCATCACCTCGCTGATCTACGCCAGCTTCACCTTTCTGTTCTTCGCGCTGGAAGCGGCGATCATGGCCCTGGCCCTGGAGCTGTACTTTCACATCCCGCTAGCCATCGCCTATGTGATCTGCTCGTTGCTGGTGATCCCGCTGGTGGCCTATGGCGTGACCTGGATCAGCCGCCTGCAACTGTGGACCCAACCCGTGTGGATCCTGTTGCTGGTGCTGCCTTACGGGTTTGTGTGGTGGAAAAACCCCGCTGCGTTCAGCGACTGGACCAGCTTTGTCGGGCGCAGCAGCGACGGCGGCGGCTTTAACCTGCTGTCGTTTTGCGCCGCCTGCACCGTGGCGCTGGCGCTGGTCACGCAAATTGGCGAGCAGGTGGACTACCTGCGCTTTCTGCCGGAAAAAACCCCGCGCAACCGCAAACGCTGGTGGGCCGCCCTGCTCGGCGCCGGGCCCGGCTGGATCCTGCCGGGGGCGCTGAAGATGTTTGCCGGGGCGTTCCTGGCGTTTCTGGCGCTGCAACATGAAGTGCCCATGGAGCGCGCAGCCGAGCCGACGCAGATGTACCTGGTCGCCTTTGGCTATGTGTTTTCGTCCCCCGAATGGGCACTGGGGGCCATGGTGCTGTTCGTGTTCATCTCGCAAATGAAGATCAACCTGACCAACGCCTACGCAGGCTCCCTGGCCTGGTCGAACTTCTTTGCCCGCGTGACCCACAGCCACCCCGGCCGCGTGGTGTGGCTGGTGTTCAACGTCGCCATCGCCCTGACGCTGATGGAGCTTGGGGTGTTCGATGTGATCGAACAGGTGCTGGGGCTCTATGCCAACATCGCGATTGCCTGGATCGGCACGCTGGTGGCGGACCTGGTGATCAACAAGCCGCTGGGCCTGTCGCCCAAGCACATCGAGTTCAAGCGCGCGCACCTCTACGACATCAACCCGGTGGGGGTCGGCGCCATGTTGGTGGCCTCGCTGGTGTCGATCCTTGCGCACTTCGGCCTGTTCGGCGCCCTGGCGCAGGCGGCGCCGCCGTTTGTCGCGCTGGGCACCGCGCTGGTCATGGCGCCGCTGTGGGCCTGGCTGACCCGCGGCCGCTATTACATCGCACGCACCAGCCAAGCGCAGCTGATTCACCCGCACCCGGCCACCGGGCTGGTGATTTGCGGGCTGTGCAGCAACCCGTTCGAGACGGCGGACATGGCGTTCTGCCCGGCCTACAGCACGCCCATCTGCTCGCTCTGCTGCTCGTTGGACGCGCGCTGCGGCGACCGGTGCAAACCCCATGCGCGCCTGGCCAGCCAGTTTGAAAGCGTGCTGCGCTGGTTGCTGCCCAACACACTCATGCCGCGCCTGCACACCCGGCTGGCCCATTACCTGGGCCTGTTGCTGGTGTTGGTGCTGATGCTGGCCGGGGCCCTGGCGCTGATTTACGTGCAGGCGGCCCAGGGCCTGCCGCACTCGCAGGCCTTGTACCAGGCGTTTTTCAAAGCGTTCCTGGCCCTGTCGGTACTGGCCGCCGTACTGGCCTGGTGGGTGGTGCTCACCCGCGAAAGCCGCCGGGTGGCGCAGGAGGAGTCCGACCGGCAAACCTCACTATTGATGCAGGAAATCGAAGCCCACAACCTCACCGACCAGGCGCTGCAACAGGCCAAGGAAGCCTCGGAAGCGGCGAACGCGGCCAAGAGTCGCTACGTCACCGGGCTGTCCCATGAACTGCGCACGCCGCTCAACAGCATCCTGGGCTTCACCCAGATCCTACAGCGCGACGCCAACATGCCCGAGCAGCACCAAGACGCGCTGGCCACTATCCTGCGCAGCGGTTCGCACCTGGTGTCGTTGATCGACGGCTTGCTGGATGTGGCCAAGATCGAAGCGGGCAAGCTGCGCCTGGAGCCCGTCGAAATCCCCTTCCCCGAACTGCTCCACGACCTGGAGCAGATGTTCACCCCACAAGCCCGGGACAAAGGCCTGCGCTTTCGACTGGACTGCCGGGGCAAGATCCCGGCGGTGGTGCGCGGCGACGAGAAACGCGTGCGCCAGATCCTGATCAACCTGCTGGGCAACGCGGTGAACTTCACCGACAGCGGCGAGGTGTGCCTGCGGGTCAGCTACATGCGTGAAACGGCCACCTTTGAAATCATCGACACCGGCATTGGCATTGCGCCCGAGCAGATCGAGCGGATTTTCCAGCCGTTCGAGCGCGGCGACCTCACCCGCCAGGACAAAGGCGTGGGCCTGGGCCTGACCATCACGCGCATGCTCACCTCATTAATGGGCGGCGAATTGCGCGTCACCAGCGAGCTGGACCAGGGCACCTGCTTCCAGGTGCGGCTGTTCCTGTCCCAGGTGCGTGCGCCGCAGGCGGTGGTGCACGTGGAGCACGACATCGTCGGCTACCAGGGCGAGCGTCGGCGAATCCTGGTGGTGGACGACCACGTGGACCATCGCAAGGTGCTCAGCGGCATGCTCACGCCGCTGGGTTTTGAAGTGGCCCAGGCCAGCAACGGCCAGGACGCCATTCGCCAGGTGGCGTTGCTGGCGCCGGACTTGATCCTCATGGACTTGTCGATGCCCACGATGGACGGCTGGGAAACCAGCCGCCTGATCCGCCGCAATGCGCTGTCCACCGCGCCGATCATCGTGATCTCGGCCAACGCCTTCACCGACGATCGCGAACGCAGCCTGGCCGCCGCGTGCAACGACTACCTGGCAAAACCGGTGAGCACGCCTGACCTGCTCGGGCGCCTGCAACACCACTTGGGCCTGCAATGGCTGCGCCGCAGCAAGACGTTCACCGCGCCGGTCGCCCAGGCCCGCGTGCTGCCCAGTGCCGAAGACCTGGCGGCGCTGGCCGAGTTGAGCGAGATCGGCTACGTACGCGGCCTGCATGAAAAACTCGACGCCATCGAACAGCAACAGCCCGACACCGCGGCGTTTATCCACTCGATCCGGGCGCTGCTTAAAAGCTATCGCCTGGAAGAACTCAACCGAATCCTCAAGGAGGCCGAACATGAATGCCTTGACCCGCAGCCCTGAACCCGGCGTGGTGCTGATTGTCGACGATACCCCCGACAACCTGGCCATGCTCTCGGACGCCCTGGACGACGCTGGCTACATGGTGCTGGTGGCCCTCGACGGCCTGAGCGCGTTGAACCGCGTGCAGCGCAGGCGCCCGGACCTGATCCTGCTGGACGCCATGATGCCGGGGCTCGACGGCTTCGAAACCTGCCGCAGGCTCAAGGCACAGCCTGCCAGCGCAGACATTCCGGTGGTGTTCATGACCGGGCTGACCGACAGCAAGCACGTGGTGCAGGGGTTTGAAGTGGGCGGCAGCGACTACGTGACCAAGCCCTTGCAGAACGATGAAGTGTTGGCCCGCGTGGCGGCGCACCTGCGCACTTCGCGCATCCTGTCTTCGGCGCGGGCCTCGAGCCAGCCGAGCATCATCACGCTGGACGATGAACCGGCGCATAAGCTGTTGTCGGCCCGGTTCCAACTGACCGAACGCGAGGTCGAAGTGCTGCGCTGGGTGGCGTGTGGCAAGACCAATCGAGACATTGGCGACATTTTGGGGCTCAGCCCCAGAACCGTGAACAAACACCTGGAACACGTGTACATCAAGCTCGGCGTAGAAACCCGCACCGCGGCGACCTCCGTCGCAATGGCCGCCATGAGCCCCACCCGCGCGCCGCACCGGGCCGCCGTGTGAGCGGCGCTGGCGCCCGTCTGGCCTCAGCCCCCGAAGATGTGTGAAGGCCGGCGCAAGGTGGGGTCGAACGGGTTGATGTTGGGACCGATCGCGGCGGCTTCGCGCTTGAGCAGTTCCACCACCGTGGGCAGGCGGGTCGGCCCGAGGCGGTCGCTGATGGTTGCCACGCTCAACGCCGCCACGGCGTGCCCGTTGCGGTCCAGGATCGGCACCGCCAACCCGGCCATGCCTTCCAGCACGCCGGTGTTGCGCGCCGCATAACCCAGGCGGCGCACGTTTTCGACTTCCGACCGCAGGAACACTTCGTCGTACAGGTGAAAGTCCTTGAGCCGTGGCAGGTTGTAGCGAATCACCGTCTCGCGCTCTTGCTCCGGCAAAAAGGCCAGGATCGCCAGGCTGCCCTGCCCCACGCCCAGGGCCACGCGCCCGCCGATATCGCCGGTAAAGGTGCGGATGGGGTACGGGCCCTCGCTGCGGTCCAGGCACACCGCATCAAACCCGCTGCGGGCGAGTAAAAACAACGAGTCGCCCAGCGATGCGCTGAGCCGCAACAGGCTGGGCCGCACCAGGTCGCGCAGGTTGCCGGTGTTGCCCGCTTTGGCGGCCAGCGCAAAAAACGCCAGGCTCAGGCGATAGCGTTTGCTGCGCGCATCCTGCTCCACCATGCCCTCGTCCATCAGGCTGCGCAGCAGGCGGTGGGTGGTCGGTTGTGACAGGCCCACCTGGTGCGCCAGTTGCGTCACCCGCTCGCCGTCCTGCGACACCTCGCCCAACACACGCAGCAGCGCAAATAACCGCGAGACACCGCCCGCACCGACTTCTTTGACGCTGTCATTCCGCTCAGTGGAATCCATATCGACTTATAAACACCCAAATTCTGATGAATGAATAAAACTGAAAAAAGTCCGCTACTCAGTGAAATTCCATCTTCCGCGCATCCTAGTCTTCGTCCTACTCTGCGTCCACAGGGGCGAATTGAACAACTAACGGCAGCCGACTCAAGATCGAGCGCCAACGCACCGGCATGACCTCATTCGCATCTGCCCAAAACAAAAAAACGCGTTTCGACGCGGTTCAAAAAGGTGGAACGCAGACATGGCATTTCTCCAACTCAACGCCTTGAGCAAACGCTACGGTGCGGTCGACGCCGTGGTGGCCACCGACCTTGCGGTGAACAAAGGCGAGTTCGTTTCCCTGCTCGGCCCCTCGGGCTGCGGCAAGACCACCACCTTGCAAATGATCGCAGGCTTCGTCGAGGCCACCTGCGGCACTATCGTGCTGGACGGGCGCGACATCACCCACGCCAAACCCGCCAGCCGCGGCCTGGGTGTGGTGTTCCAGAGCTACGCGCTGTTCCCGCACATGACCGTTGCCGACAACGTAGCCTTCGGCCTGAAGATGCGCAAAGTGCCCGCCAGCGAGATCGCCACCCGGGTCAAAGACGTGCTGGAACTGGTGCGCCTGGCGCCCCATGCCGAGCGCTACCCACGGGAGCTGTCCGGCGGCCAGCGCCAACGCGTGGCCCTGGCCCGCGCACTGGTGATCCGCCCGCCGGTGTTGCTGCTGGACGAGCCGCTGTCCAACCTCGACGCCAACCTACGCGAAGAGATGCAGTTCGAGATCCGCCGCATCCAGTGCGAAGTGGGGATCACCACGCTGATGGTCACGCACGATCAGGCCGAAGCCCTGTCCATCAGCGACCGTGTGGTGGTAATGGAGGCCGGGCGCGTCACCCAGATCGACGCGCCCTACACACTCTACGAGCACCCGCGCACCCGCTTTATCTCTGACTTTGTCGGCAAGGCCAACCTGCTGGCCGGGGACTTCGATCAGCTCGGCACCCCGCAGGTGCGCGAACTGCCCGGCGATGGCGAGCTGACCTTGAGCCTGCGCCCGGAAAAAATCGACCTGGTGGACGCGGGCACAGGCCGCCTGCAAGGCAGCATCCTGGACAGCTACTTCTTTGGCAGCCAATGGCTGTACCGCGTCAAGACGCCCATCGGCGAACTCACCGTGGTGCGCCGCAACGACGGCAGCGCGCCGCTGCGTTGCGGCGCGGCAGTGGGCCTGGCGTGGGACGCACGCCTGTTGCGCGTGCTGACGGCGGACGAGGTGCGGGCATGAGCCGTGGCTACCTGCTGTCGTTACCGGCGCTGCTGCTGTTTTGCGGGTTGCTGGTGCTGCCCCTGGGGCTGACGCTGGTGCTGTCGTTCAACGTGTTCGACTACCAGGTCGGCGTGAAGACCGATGAATGGACCCTGGCCCACTACCTGTCGCTGTTCAGTGACTCGTACTTCTACGAGATTTTCTGGCGCACCTTCTGGATCAGCGCGCTGGTGACCTTGCTGTGCGTGGTGATCGGGGTGCCCGAGGCGTATGTCCTCAGCCGCATGGGCACACCGTGGCGCTCGATCTTCCTGATTCTGATTCTTACGCCGCTGCTCATCTCGGTGGTGGTGCGCGCCTTTGGCTGGAGCCTGTTGCTGGGCGTCGACGGGCTGGTCAACCAGGTGATCCAAGCCCTGGGCGGGCGTCCGGTAAAAATGCTCTACACCCCGTTTGCCGTGATCATTGCGCTGGTGCACGTGATGCTGCCGTTCATGATCATCCCGGTGTGGACCTCCCTGCAAAAGCTCGACTCGTCGGCCGAGCAAGCCGCGCTGTCGCTGGGCGCCAGCCCGTTCACGGTGATGCGCAGGATCGTGCTGCCGCAAGTGATGCCCGGCGTGCTGTCGGGCACCTTGATTGTGTTCGGGCTGGCCGCCAGTTCCTTTGCCATCCCGGGCCTGTTGGGCGGGCGGCGCTTGAAGATGGTCGCCACGGTGGTCTACGACCAGTACCTCTCGGAACTCAACTGGCCCATGGGCGCGGCGATCGCGGTGGTGCTGCTGTTGGTCAACCTGCTGATCATGCTGAGCTGGAACCGCATGGTCGAACGCCGCTACAAAAAGTCGTTGGGGGTATAAGACGATGTCCAGAAACGGTCCTTTGGCCCTGGGTTTTCACAGCCTGGTGGTGCTGTTCATGCTGGCGCCGCTGGTGGTGGTGTGCCTGGTGGCCTTCACCCCGGAAAACACCTTGAGCCTGCCCACCGCCGGTTTTTCCCTGCGCTGGTTCAGGGCGGTGTTCGAGCGAGCGGATTTTATCCAGGCGTTCTACAACAGCCTCAAACTTGCGTTCATCGCCGCCTCGCTCGCCACCTTGATTGCGGTGCCAGCGGCCTTGGCGATCAGCCGTTATCAGTTCCCGGGGCGCAACTTTTTCAGTGCGCTGTTTCTCTCGCCGATCATCATTCCGCACCTGGTGCTGGGGGTGGCGATGCTGCGCCTGTTCGCCCTCATGGGCGTGAACGGCAGCTTTTTGTGGCTGATGCTGGGGCATGTGGTGGTGATCACCCCCTACGTGCTGCGCCTGGTGCTGGCCGCCGCCATTGGCATCGACCGCAGCGCCGAGCAGGCGGCCGAGTCGTTGGGCGCCAGCCGCTTTACGCTGTTTCGCCAGATCACCTTGCCGATGATTCTGCCCGGCGTGGCGGGCGGCTGGCTGCTGGCGTTCATCAACAGTTTCGATGAAGTGACCCTGTCGATTTTCATCAGCTCACCGGCCACGCAAACCCTGCCGGTGCGCATGTACGTGTACGCCACCGAGTCCATCGACCCGATGATGGCGGCGGTGTCAGCGCTGGTGATTGCCTTGACGGCGGCCACCATGATTCTGCTCGACCGGGTCTATGGCCTGGATCGGGTCCTGGTAGGGAAACACTAAATGGCGCTGTTCAAACGACTGGCCGAGACGCAACGGCCCACCCTGGCCTTCACCCTTGACGGCCAACCGGCCAGCGGTTTGCTGGGCGACACCCTGCTGACCGCCGTGCTGACTTGCGCCGAACACCTGCGCGGCAGTGACTTCAGCGCCGAGCGCCGCGCCGGGTTCTGCCTGATGGGCGCGTGCCAGGATTGCTGGGTGCGCCTGGCGGACGGGCGGCGGGTGCGGGCGTGCTCGACGTTGCTGGAAGACGGCCACGCCATCAGCCGCGAACCGGGGCGCCAGCCATGAAAAACGTCGTGATTGTGGGCGCAGGCCCCGCCGGGATCAGCGCTGCGCGGACCCTGCTCGACCATGGCGTTGCCGCCTGCCTGGTGGACGAAAGCCCGCGTGGCGGCGGGCAGGTTTATCGGCGCCAACCGGCAAATTTCCAGCGCAGCGCCAAAACGCTGTATGGCTTTGAGGCCGCCAAGGCCGACGCGGTGCATCGCACCCTCGACGCGTTGGCCACGCAGATCGATTACCGCCCGGACACCCTGGTATGGAATGCCGAAAACCAGCGGTTGGACATGCTCAACAACGGCCGCGCCGAAAGCGTCGAGTATTCGCACATCATCGTCGCCACCGGCGCGACCGACCGGATTCTGCCCGTGCCGGGCTGGACCCTGCCCGGGGTCTACAGCCTCGGGGCGGCGCAGATCGCCCTGAAATACCAGGGCTGCGCCATCGGTGAGCGTGTAGCGTTTTGCGGCAGCGGGCCGTTGCTGTACCTGGTGGCGTACCAATACGCCAAGGCCGGGGCCCAGGTGGTGGCGGTGCTCGACAGCGCGCCATTCAGCGCACAGTGCCGCGCCTTGCCCGCGCTGCTCGGGCAACCGGGCACCCTGGCCAAGGGCGTGTATTACCGCGCATGGCTCACCGCGCATGGCATTCCCGTGCACCAAGGCGCGACGCTTGTGCAGGTCCATGGCGAGCAGCGCGTCAGCGGCATTGAGTGGGGGCAGCGGCGAATCGACTGTGACGCCGTGGCCTTTGCCCATGCGCTGCGCAGCGAGACGCAACTGGCGGATCTGCTGGGGTGTGAGTTTGCCTGGAGCGCCCTTAACCGAGCGTGGCTGCCGCAGCGTGACACCGCCGGGCGCAGCAGTGTGCCGGGGGTGTACCTGGCAGGCGACGGCGCCGGGATCATGGGCGCCGATGCCGCGCAAATGGCCGGTGAACGGGCGGCATTGGCATTGCTTGAAGATCTGGGCGTGACCATCGACCATCGCCGCCCGGCGGTGCTGGAACAACGACTGGCGGGCATCCAGCGTTTTCGCCAGGGCCTGGAAACCGCGTTCCCCTTCCCCGTTGAATGGGCCGCTCAAGCGCCGGATGCATTGATTGTGTGCCGCTGCGAAGAAGTCAGCGCGGGCGATGTGCGCGCCGTGGTCGATGAAGGTCACTGGGAACTCAACCGCGTCAAGGCCCATTGTCGGGTGGGCATGGGCCGTTGCCAGGGACGCATGTGCGGGCTGGCGGCGGCGGAAATCGTGGCCGAGCGTAGCGCGCGCGGGATTGAAAACGTGGGCCGCTTGCGCAGCCAGGCGCCGATCAAACCGCTGCCGTTCGGCATGGAGACGCCCTCATGATCGACACCGACGTGATCGTGCTCGGCGCCGGTATTGTCGGCGCGTCAGCCGCGCTGATGCTGGCGAAAAAGGGCCGCCGCGTGGTGCTGCTGGAGCGCGACTTTTGCGGCTCGCATTCAAGCGGCGTCAACTATGGCGGCGTGCGGCGTCAGGGCCGGCCGTTGCATCAGTTGCCGTTGTCGCAGCGCGCCCATGAGTTATGGAGCGACCTGCCGGGGCTGATCGGCATCGACGGCGAATACGTGCGCTCCGGGCACTTGAAACTGGCGCGCAGCCACGCCGACTTCGCTGCGCTGCAGGCCTACGCCGAGGCGACTCGCGGGTTTGGCATGAACGTGCAACTGCTCGACTACACCCAGTTGCGCGCCCGCTTCCCGTGGGTCGGTGACATCGCGGTGGGCGCCTCGCTGTGCCCCGAAGACGGGCATGCCAACCCGCGCCTGGTGTCGCCCGCCTTTGCCCGCGCCGCACGCGACCACGGCGCGCACGTGTTTGAACAGGCCGAAGTCACGCGGGTGGCGCATGACGGGCAATGCTTTGAGGTGCACTGCGCCAACGGCCTGCACGCCCGGGCGCCCTGGCTGCTCAATTGCGCGGGCGCCTGGGCCGGTACGCTGGCGGCGCAGTTTGGCGAGCCGGTGCCGATCACCTCGGCGCACCCGGCGATGCTGGTGACCGAACCGCTGCCCCTGGTCATGGACGTGAGCACCGGCGTCGAAGGCGGTGGCATTTATGCCCGCCAGGTCGCCCGGGGCAATTGCATTTTGGGCGGCGGGCGCGGCTTTGCCGTAGGGCCCCAGCACGTGCGGCCGGGTCAGGCAGCGGTGTTGGAGATCCTGCGCAATGCGGGCGAGCTGTACCCGTTTCTCAAGGGTGCCCAGGCGATCCGCACCTGGACGGGCACCGAAGGTTACTTGCCCGACCACGAACCGGTGATCGGCCCCAGCAGCACCCAACCGGGCCTGCTCCACGGTTTCGGCTTTGCCGGGGCCGGGTTCCAGCTCGGCCCCGCGGTCGGCGAAGCCTTGGCGCAGATCGTCTGCGAAGGCCGCAGCCAGCAACCCCTCGAAGCGTTTTCCATCCGCCGTTTTCAAGCCCCTGAGAGAGCCCGTCCATGAACCTACGTATTGCGCTGTCCGGTTTGTCCCTCGCCTTGCTCGCCGCCCATGTGCAGGCGGCGCCCACGCTGTACCTGGGCATGAACGGCGGCACCATGGAGCGGGTCTACGCCGACAAGGTGTTGCCCGCCTTCGAGAAGGCCAACAACGTAAAGGTGGTGATCGTGCCGGGCACGTCGGCCGATATTCTCGCCAAGGTGCAGGCCAACAAAGACAAACCGCAGATGCACGTGATGTTCCTTGACGACGGCATCATGTACCGCGCGATTTCCATGGGCCTGTGCGACACGCTCACGCCCAACCCGACGCTGGCGCAGATCCCGGCCAAGGCCAAAATCAAGGAGCAGGCGGTGGCCGTCACCCTGGGCGTGACCGGGCTGGGCTACAACGCCAAGATGTTCAAGGAAAAAGGCTGGGCCACGCCCACCTCGTGGATGGACCTGGCCGACCCGCGCTTTAAAGACAAGGTGGTGTTCCAGTCCCTGGCCTCTTCGACCTTTGGCCTGCATGGTTTCTTGATGTTCAACCGCATCCAGGGTGGCGACGAAACCAATGTGGAGCCAGGCTTCAAGGCCTGGCCTAAAACCATCGGGCCAAACGTGCTGGAGTACATCGCAAGCTCGGCGAAGATCTCCGAAATGGTGCAGACCGACGAAGCGGCGATCTTCCCGCTGACCCCGACCCAGGTCACCACCCAACAGCTGTTGGGCGTGCCCATGGAATACGCCCAGCCCAAGGAAGGCGCGGTGGTGCTCAACGTGGCCGAATGCGTGATCGCCCGCAACGACCAGCCGGAACTGGCGCAAAAACTCGCGCAGTTTCTGCTGACCGCCGAGGCCCAGGCACCGGCGCTGGAGGAAGGCGACCAGATCCCGTCAAACCCGACCACGCCCACCACCGACAAGACCCGCGCACGGGTGGAGGCGATGAACACGTATTTGCAGACGGCCATTTCGATTGACTGGGACCAAGTCAACCAGGCGCGCCCGGAGTGGAACGCGCGCTGGAGCCGCTCGATCGAGCGCTAGGCCCCGACCTGCGCGGCCAGCTCTGCGCGGGTGCGGCTGATGGCGGCGCCCGCGTGCTGCAAATCCTTCACTGCCTGCACCCCGCCCTCCTCGCTGATACCCCGGCAGGCGGGCAGGTGCAGGATCACCCCCAGGCCCGCCTTGAGCAATTGCAGGGCCGTGGTCTTGACGCAGTAGTCCAGCGCCAGCCCGCCGACGATCACCCGCTGCACGCCGTGGGCCTTGAGGTATTCGATGACGCCGGTGGAGAGTTTGTCGTGCAGGTCGTGGTAGCAGGCGCCGTAGGGGTGCAGGTCGGGTTCGACGCCTTTCCAGATGAAATAGTCGTAGTCGTACGGCGTGGGCAAGGTGTCCAGCAAGGTGAAACCGTCGGTGCCCGGTACGCAGTGGCTGACCCAGGTGAGATCGGCGTGCGCAAGGCCGGTGGGCTGGAGCATGTCGCTGTGCTGCTTGACCACCCAGGGCGCCTGCGGGGTGTGGGCGTCTTTGCTGCCGACACGCAGGCTGGCCAGGCTGGCCATGTAGTTGAGTTCGGCGGCGATCTGGTCGCCGCCCGTCACGGGAAGTTCGTCAGGGCACAGGGGGGTGAAGCTTTTTTGCGGGTCTACGTCAAAAGAGGCGATGGTCATTGCGAAGAGTTCCTGAGGCCGGGCACGGTGGCTGCATCATGTACCCAATGATGGGCACAGGGGAACAGGCAAGCCCGTTCGCCCACGTGCCCTGCCCGACTCAGGCTCAGTTCATCCAGTTGCCGCCGTCCACGTTGTAGGTCTGGGCCACTACGTAGTCGGCGTCTTCCGAGGCCAGGAACACGGCCATGCCGGTCAGGTCTTCGGCGGTGCCCATGCGGCCGTAGGGCACTTCGGCGCCGACGCGTTTTTTCTTCTCGCCCGGTGGCAGGCCTTCATGTTGGGCGAACAGCGCGTCGACCCCGTCCCAGTGCTCGCCGTCCACCACGCCCGGGGCGATGGCGTTGACGTTGATGCCCTGCTTGATCAGGTTCAACCCCGCCGATTGCGTGAGGCTGATCACCGCCGCTTTGGTGGCGCAGTACACCGCCACCAGCGGCTCGCCCCGGCGCCCGGCCTGGCTGGCCATGTTGATGATCTTGCCGCCGTGGCCCTGCTGGATCATTTGCCGGGCGGCCGCTTGCAGGGTGAACAGCGTGCCTGCGACGTTGATGGAGAACAGCCGGTCAAAGCTTGCGCGGGTGATGTCGACAATGGGGGCCAGGTCGAACAGCGCAGCGTTGTTGACCAGGATGTCGAGCTTGCCCGTGTGCGCCACCACGGCAGCGATCGCGGCGTCGATGGAGGCCTGGTCGGTGACGTCCATTTGTACGGCGTACGCCTTGGGGCCCAGTTCGGCGGCGGTGGCGGTGGCCCGCTCCAGGTTGATGTCGGCGATGGCCACGCTCGCGCCTTCACCGATATAGGCCTGGGCAAAGGCTCGGCCGATGCCGCGCGCGCTGCCAGTGATCAGCGCGCTTTTACCTTCCAGTCGTTTCATGGGGTGGGTCCTGTGATGATTATTTGGGGTAGCCGGCGCGCTTCATTTCACGCTCGGTGGTGGTCTGCGCTTCTTTCAGCGCCTGGTCGACCGTCATGCCGCCGGTGAGCGCCGCCGAGAACAGTTTGCCCACGGAGGTGCCGATGGCCTGGAACTCGGGGATGGTTACGTACTGGATGCCCACGTACGGCACAGGCTGGGCCGAGGGGTGCGCGGGGTCGGCGTGCTGCATCATTTGCAGGGTGACTTTGGCGAACGGCGCGGCCTTGAGGTACGCCTCGTTGTAAGTGGACTGGCGGGTGCCCGGCGGTACGTTGGTGATGCCTTCTTTGTCGGCGACCAACTGGATGTAGTCCTTGGAGGTGGCCCAGGTGATAAAGGCCTTGGCCGCGTCTTTATGCTTGGACGTGGCCGGGATGGCCAGGGACCAGGCGTACAGCCACGACGAGCCCTTGTCGGTGACCTCGGTCGGCGCCGCCGCAAAGCCGGTGCTGTCGGCCACCTTGCTCTGGGACTTGTCGGTGGTGAAGGAGCCCGCCACGCTGGCATCCACCCAGATCGCGCACTTGCCGCTGTTGAACAGCGCCAGCGTTTCGTTGAAGCCGTTGCTGGACGCGCCCGGCGGGCCGTATTGCTTGAGGGTGTTGACGTAGAAGTTGGCGGCGGCGGTCCACTCGGGGCTGGTCAGCTGGGGCTTCCACTGCGGGTCGAACCAGCGCGCGCCAAAGGCGTTGGCCATGGTGCTGAGCAAGGCGATGTTTTCACCCCAGCCCGCCTTGCCACGCAGGCACAGGCCGTACTGGTCGTTTTGCGGTTGGTTGAGTTTGGCGGCGAACTCGCCCAACTGGGTCCAGGTGGGGTGTTCGGGCATGCTCAGGCCGGCCTGTTTGAACAGGTCGGTGCGGTAGTAGGTGACGGTGCTTTCACCGTAGAACGGCAACGCGTAGAGCGTGTCGTTGACCGACAGGCCCTGGCGCACGGCCGGGAAAATGTCCTCGGCGTCATAGGCCGCCGGCAGTTGGGTCAAAGGTTCCAGCCAGTGCTTGGCGCCCCACAGCGGGGTTTCGTAGGTGCCGATGGTGAGCACGTCGAACTGGCCGCCCTGGGTGGCGATGTCGGTGGTGAGGCGCTGGCGCAGGACGTTTTCTTCCAGCACCACCCAATTGAGCTTGACCTCGGGGTGCTGTTCTTCAAACACCTTGGACAGGCGCTGCATGCGGATCATGTCGCTGTTGTTGACCGTGGCGATGGTCACGGTTTCGGCGGCATGACTGGCCATGGCCAGGGTCAGGCTGCTGAGCAGGAAAAGCGCTTTGGGAAGCTTCTTCATGGCGGTTTCCACCTGTTGTTTTTGTTGTTGATGGGCCGATTACAGCAGCTTGGCCAGGGCCGGACAAACGCCTGGCGGATGCCCGGCTGATACTTTTTTAACCAAACGCGGGTGGGTTAAAAAAGTATCTGTGCCCGGCGAAACCCGTGCTGGCGGGCGCCGGGGCAACAGGCGTATTTTGGTGTGACGCCCACCCCCATCAGAGGCCTTGCCATGCCGGTCAGCCGCCCCGCCCTGTTTGAGCAACGCCCTGCCGAGCTGGAAGTGATCCTGCCAGAGCCGCAGCACGGCTTTCGCTGGCTCGAGCATGACTACCCGTTTGAGCTGGCGCGCTGGAACCACCACCCCGAATTCGAGATTCACCTGATCCGCCAGGGCAGCGGCAAGTTGGTCGCCGGGGACTATATTGGTGCGTTCGGCCCGGGCCATGTGGCGTTGATCGGCCCCGACCTGCCCCACGACTGGATCGGCGACCTGGCCCCCGGCGAATACCTGAGCGGGCGCGACGTGGTGCTGCAATTTGACGGCGCGGCCCTGCTCGCCCTGCGCGCCACGTTGCCAGAACTGGGCGACCTGCAACCGCTGTTCGACCGGGCCCGGCGCGGCCTGGAGTTTACTGGCGCCACGGCATTGGCGGCGGCGCCCCTGCTGGAAGCCATCGGCCCGGCGCAGGGGCTGGCGCGGCTGATGCTGTTCTTGCAACTGCTGCACACCCTGGCGCAGGCGCCGCCTGAGGAGTCGCACTGCCTGGCCAGCGCCTGCTACACGCCCACCCTGGACGCCCGCAGTTCCGAGCGCATCACCCGGGCTTTTGACTACCTGATGAGCGAGCTGACCGGCGACTTGCGCCTGTCGGTGATCGCCCAGCGGCTGGACATGAGCGAGCCGGGCTTTTCGCGTTTTTTCAAGCGCATCACCGGCCACGGGTTTATCGACCTGATGCGCAAGTTCCGCGTGCAGCGTGCCTGCCGGTTGCTGCTGCAAACCGAGATGTCGGTGGCCGATATCTGCTTTGAAGTGGGCTACGCCAACCTGTCCAATTTCAACCGGCACTTTCGGATCGAGATGAAGCAGACCCCCAGCGAATACCGCCGGGAAACCGCGACGTTTCTGTTCAACCGCAACGGTGAGCAGGCGCTGCCGTTTACCCGCGCGCACTAGGCGCAGCGCCTGACCGAAAGGTCGATTAATTCACGTTTTTTCCCTTGTACTCAAACGATTGCGCAGTCTTGGTACGGCATATGCAAACGTTTGCGAACAGAACTTGCCTCTCGGGTTCTCTTCAGTCCGAAGAATCGGACTCACACCGTGTATGAATAGGGATTTTCAATGCCGCACACTTCCAGACGTCTCGCGTCGGCAACGCCTTTTGCCGTTTCCCTGCTACTGGCTGCCGTTACGGGAGTACTCAGCAGCCCCCTTTTGGCGCAGCCCCACCCAGACGACTCTGCCCAAGGTGAAGCCTTGAGCCCGGAAGCGAGCCCAGCGAAAAAAAATGTTTACCTGTCGGACTGGTTCAACCAGGACCTGACGCTCATCGGCAGCAAAGACATCAGTTTTGGCCCCAAACCTGCGGACGACGTGTACCTGGAGTACGAATACTTCGGCCGCAAAGGGCCGTTTGAACTGTATGGCTATATCGACGTGCCGAAAATCCTCGGCATCGGCAACCGCAACGACAAAGGCGCGTGGGACCACGGCTCGCCGCTGTTCATGGAGCACGAACCGCGTATCTCCATCGACTACCTGGCCGGTCGCAGCCTGGCCATCGGGCCGTTCAAGGAATGGTACGTGGCCTTCGACTGGATCTACGACCACGGCAGCAACACCGCCAACCGTGCCAACACCTTGTACAGCGGCCTGGGCACCGACATCGACACGCACTCGCGGGTCAATTTGTCGGCCAACTTCTATGGGCGCTACCAGTGGGAAAACTATGGCGCGAGCAATGAATATTCGTGGGACGGCTACCGCGCCCAAATGAAGTACATCGTGCCCATCAGCCAGTTCGACAATGGTGCATCGCTGACATACATCGGTTTTACCAACTACGACTTTGGTTCGGACTTGCACAAGGACAACCCGGCACGCACGGCCAACGCACTGGTCGCAACAAACGTGCTGCTGTATTCGTTCACTCACCTGCGTTTTACCCTGGTGGGCCGTTACTTTCATAACGGCGGCAACTGGGAGGACGGCAGCGAGCTGAACTTTGGCGACGGTGACTTCCGCGCCCGCTCCAACGGCTGGGGGTATTACGCCGGCGTTGGGTATCAATTCTGACTTTGCCAAGGATGCTTTCATGACTACGTTTACCCGTCTTCCCCTCGCCCTCGGCCTGGCCATGAGCGCCCTGCTGCCCCACGCCGTGCTGGCAGCAGAACCCGCGCCGATCAAGCCCAAGGTGATGCTCATCACCATGTTCGCCCCCGAGGCGCAAAACTGGGTCGAGCGCCTGCAACTCACACAGCAAGTGCGCGTGCCGGGGTTGTCCGCCGAGTACCCGGTGATCCGGTGCAACACCCAGGATGTGTGCCTGCTGGTGACCGGCATGGGCCAGACCAACGCCACGGCCTCGACCCTGGCGCTGGCCCTGTCGCCCAAATTCGACCTGCGCCAGAGCTACTTCCTGATCGCCGGTATTGCCGGGATCAGCCCACACCAGGGCACCCTCGGCACCGCCGCGTGGGCGCATTACCTGGTGGAGTTTGGTACGCAATGGGAACTGGACTCGCGCGACGCGCCCAAGGACTGGCCGACCGGCTACATCGGCATCAACACCAAGGGCCCCCACGAAAAGCCGCCACTGGACTACAAGACCGAAGTGTTTGAACTCAACCCGGCGCTGCAGGCCAAGGCGTTTGCGCTGTCGCACAAGGTTGAACTCAGTGAAAGCAAGGAGTCTGCGGCGTGGCGTAAAAAGTACCCCTACGCACCGGCCAACCAACCGCCGCAGGTCACGCAATGCGACACCGTGGCGGGCAATACCTGGTTTTCGGGGACGCGCCTGAGCGAGCGGGCCGAGGTCTGGACCCAATTGCTGACCGACAACAAAGGGGTGTATTGCACGACGCAGCAGGAAGACAACTCCACGTATGAGGCACTGCTGCGCGCCAGCCGCGAAGGCCTGGTGGATATCCAGCGCCTGGCGGTGGTGCGCGCGGGCTCGGATTTCGACCGCCCCTATCCCGGCTACAGCGAAGTGGACAACCTGTTGAAATACGCGGACCAGGGCGGGTTTGTGCCAGCGCTGGAGAACCTGTATCGCACGGGTAACCCGCTGGTTCAGACGATTGTGCAGAACTGGTCGGCGTGGGAAAAAGGCGTGCCGCAAGACTGAGTCGCGCCGGTCGGCAAAACAGGCCTGGGCCGCTGGCGGTCCAGGCTGTGCGTGGTTAACGGTGGGAACGCGCGGCCATTTCGCCCTAGACGAGCGCGGCACCACAGCCGTCTCGATCCCTCAAATAACTAAACGTCCTTCAGGTTCTTAGGAAGCATCCTGCATCAATTCCAGCGCGGCGGTTGTTAGCGTGCCCGGGCCTTACACCCCGTTCCCCGCTCAAGGACTTGCCTATGTCAAGGATCGCTTTCCCTCGCCCCGGCATAACACGCCACTTGCTATTGGGCGGTTGTGTCGCGCTGACCGCAGGTTGTTCGGCGGTCCACACACCCGACAGTTTTGTCCTTACCGCCGACCTGCCGCCCAACTTCGCCTATGCGGCGCGGGCTGACTATGTACCGGCCAAGGGCGAAACCTGCACCGTGCCGGGAGGCCGAAACACCCAGATCGGCTTCAACATTGTGGACTGGCGTACCGACTACCAACCCGACTCCAGAATCGCACTGCGCCGTACGGTGAGTGGTTGCCCGCTGGTGCTGCATCGCATCGGCCTGAAGATCTACGGGAAATATGGAAAAGACCGCGGAGACTTCGGCAACGGTTTCGCCCTGCTTGTGGTGCGCCCCACCCTGGCCGATCACCACAAGGGCGCTTTTGATCTGGCAGGAGACAGCGACGTTCACGGTACATGCCAGTGGCTATTTCGCACGTCTGGCGGTTTGCGCCGCCTGGTGAAAATCCTCGACTGCAAGGCCACCGACGCCCAAGGCAACGTGAAGCGCGGCCTTCCGTTTGCGGCGTATACGCTGGATCAGCTGCCGGGGAAGACGGTGCGGCTCAAGTTCACGTTGGCGGATGAGGAGCGTCCGTTCATGAGGGATACCTGGATCAAAGTGCCCGGTGGTTGGAAGCGCTGCATGGGTGAGGGGTTTGAAGATCAAGATGCATTTTGTCGGGGCAACCATAAAGACTTCAGTACATTCAGGATGCCGGATGGGCAGCATACCTGCACGATTTACCCAGGTTGTACCGAGAGCCTGGAGGCTAATCCATGAGCCTTCCTCTGCTTCAAGAACGCGACAGAGCGTTTATGCAAGATCAGCAACTGGCCTGCCCTGTCAGGGGAAGCTCGACAAGCTTCCAATTGGTGGACGAGTTTGGCAACGGCCAACCTTACGCGGGCTTGGCTTATCAGCTGATTGATTACGAGGACATCATTTACTCGGGAACACTCGATGAAACGGGCTCCGGGAAGGTCCTCAATCATTACTGTGGCGTTTTGGAATTGCGGTTAAATCACGCTTACAGGAGCAAAGAAGCCCCCTACGAGCGTTTGATAAACAGGGAGCATTACCCGCTGCCTATCACCGAACTTCAAGTGCGTGCTGAACACACTCGGTTCATCAATAAAAACGCTGAACGCACATCATTCAACCCCGCCCACGTTCATGCCGCCCCCAGCGCCTTCTACCAGGTTGAAGTCCGCGAGTTGGTGGAACATGTGGCCCATCTCCCGCCCCTCGCGCCCCGCACGTTTGCGCCACTTCATCATCTGACCGCGCTCTTTCGCCCGCTGCCGGTAAAAGGGCGAATCGGCTACAAACCCGAACTTGCAAAGCGCTTCGGCATACCGCTGTTGCCCAACAAGCACCACGTATTGGAAGTGCGGCCATTGAGGGCATTGCTTCCGCTAATGTCGACCCACCACGACTTCTGCGCACTCAACCTGTACCAACTGGCATTAATGGCAACGCTCAGTTACGCCCCCTTCGGCCAGGACCCCGACGAGCACCCGGTGCTCAGCAAAACGGTAACGTTCCCGTTGCAACCCAGCAGCGGCAATTGGTTTGGCGATGCCCTGGCCAAGGCCGATGAGATCTGGCGCGTCGATGCGGGCCAGAAAAACGACTTGGCGCATTACCCGTTGTATGAGGACGTGGCGTATTCCAAACGGTTGGAAGTGCTGCCGTTTGACCCTGACCTATACCCGATAAATGCGCCTGAACTGGGCGATGCTCAAGAAACCCCCGCCCTGCTTCACCATCTCGATGATCGACATCGGGCAGGCAGCACCGACAGCCAGGCGTTTATCACCCACAACCACGAACGGGTGCTGATTGCAGTGCGTGGCACCAGTGAACTTCCGTGGGACCTGTTGACAGACATCGATGCACGGCAAGTACCGTTTGAAGAAGGCACCGGTCAAGCACACCAAGGGTTTTATGGTGCCGCCAAGGTCGCCTATGACTTCGCCACCCACTACCTGGACAAGTTCCACAACGGCCAGACCCTCATCATCACCGGCCACAGCCTGGGCGGCGCCATTGCGCTGCTACTGGCCGAAATGCTGCGCCGCCGGGACGGGTTCGTCTACGACATCCTGCTCTACACCTACGGCGCCCCCCGCGCCGCCGACCAGACCTTCATCGACGGCGC
>NZ_JBSVWN010000017.1:0-97124 GCF_054071325.1 Pseudomonas sp. SDO5215_S409
ACCTCCAGCTCGTGGATGAACATGGTTGAACGCTTCTTTCGAGACATCACCGTGTATCTTCGCGACGGTAGTTTTGCTTCGATTCGCGAGCTGGAAAGCGCCATTACGGCGTTTATGGCGTTACGCAATGCTCAGCCGACCCGATACGTTTGGAACGCGAAGGGAGAGGAGATTTTGAACAAAATCCAGCGTGCGCGCGAGGCACTTGAAGCCGTAGTCAATAAGTAAATTATTTCGAAAACAGTACACTAGTGCCGGCCGGCCGGCAGGCAGCAGAGCCCTTGGGATCGGTCGGTAGAGTATGAATGTTCCCGGCAATCGGTAGAAAGCGATGGCTTTCGCGGACAGTTCAGCTATGGCGCGGTGTTGGAAGACCAAAGCGAAATTGAGTTTGCACTGAGGTGGTTGCGCGAGGCGCTGGATGACAGGAGTTTGTATTTTTGTGGCTGGCATATTACCTGCTGAAACGGCTATTCAGCCTGAGGTCAGGTTACTAGCGGTGAGATGTAATTTCAGAACTTGAGGCAAAAAGCAGTCAACCCAATTCAAAAGCAGGTCCGAGCCACAAGGCTGCTCTCGTTGACAGAGTTACTACCTTTAATGCCCACCGATCGCGTACCTAGACGTCACGTCAAAGATGCTTCTTTTGCCTGCGTTTCACTCGTCCCACACCACATGTGACGAGTTGGCGTAGCAAGAGGTAAAACTTAAAAATTAACAAATGGAATTAATTATCATTTGCGTATTTTTTATGCGCAAATGCATCATTTGTTGTGGTTGTGGGACTGTTTTTATGTACAGTTTTTCGGTTTGGCTGTTTTTAAACGGCGGCTGATCTCTATAATTGTTAAGGAGTTTTATAAAAATGCCAGTGGGTTCAGATGGGACGCTGTATTTACCGGAAATTGAAATCAACGCAACAAATGATCCATTCCCCATAGGCGGTGATGGTATTAGATGGGGGTCTAGCAGTGCAGGAACTAAAATTCATGAAGAAATAAAAAATATTAAAGCTCAAGATGCATATAGTAATAATTTGTTGAGTGAAGTTGATAAGTTGATAAGTTGATTAAGCCGGACTTTGAAAGTCTTAAAAAAGGCTTGATCAAGAAAGTTGATGATGAGGTTTCGACGATTGGCGGGATTTTACGTGATCCTAAACAATCTTTCGAAAAAAATGTCAATATCGGTTTGGATGTAATGGAGGTTTTATATGCTCAAAAAGCTTTGGATTTGTTAGTTTTTCAAAATAAAACTTCCATGTTTTTCTTAAGGGATCCTTTGGTTGATACTCGGTTGAATATTACTGGGACCTTCACTAATACGGTTAATCGTACTAAAAATTTGTTGCTAACCAAAAAAGAATTTGTCGATGCTTATAGGGCCGCACATCTGGCGGAGATATTGCGAAATGAAAATTCTTACTTGAGTCTCAAGATTAATGTTGCTTCTGCTGAATTGGCAGCGCTACCAGGAAGTCGTGTGCCGGATAATGATCAAATTGAAATTTATAAGCGCTGGGTGGGTTTTGTAACAGATATGAACGAGCGTATACTCGTCAAATACGGTGCTAAAGTAAGTGAAGTTGCTAAGGGGCTCCAGGTTAACATTGTTGGGAAAAAAATAAATAGCTATGCTGATGCGATGGCTTCCTTTCAGAAAATTCAGACTAATCCAATGTTTAAGTTAAACTCTCAAGATGCGCGAGCAGTTGCTAGTGCTCTTGAGGCGTTTGATAAGGCTATGTTTTCTGATAATGTAGTTCGCCTGGGCAAGGCATTTGGAGTGGCTGGTAAAGTCGTACAAGCAGATAATATTCGACAGAAAGCGATTTTAGGCTTTGAAACCAATAATTGGAGACCTCTCATGTTGGAGCTTGAGTCCATAGCCTTGGGAGCTGGTGCTGGAGCCGTGCTAGCAGCAGGCATAGCGTTCGCGTTTCCCACGTTTGCATCTGCTACTCTTGGAATTGTAGTGATTTCGGTAATGATGGCGGCGGTAGCGACTTATATTGACGATAGTAAGGTTGAAGAGATTAATAACTTTGTTGTTAGGTAAGTGGTGTGGCGATTGGTTTTACACCAATCGTCACTGATTTGTGAAATCTAACTTTTAGAGCTCTTTAGTTATGATTGAAAAATTGAAGCCTGAAATTTCATTTCCGTGGCTTTTTATTATGATCACGATGGTGCCGATTTGGATGGTGGCCTTTTCGTTTTCAGGGCAGGCTGATAGTTATCCTTATATCCAGATCGAAGCTTTTGTTGATAGGCATCTACTGGGCGCATCGGGGTTTTGGTCATCGGGTTTTCCATGGGTGTCTAAAGTTATCGCAAATTATGTTGGCCTAGCAGGGCCGCTGTTTTCGATAGTGGTTTTTTTCAGTGTTTATAAGAATATAAGGATTGACCCTGCCCAGTATGAAGGGATGACCCTTCTTAAATACCTTTTTTGCCTGGTGGTTTTTTCAGGGTTTATCTTCATTATTTTATCGATGATTTATTTTGATCCTCATGATCTTGCCGTGGGCGGTTCCAGGTCCAGGATGTTCGGCACTCACGTGCTTGCGTACGCGCTATTTTCTTGCGCAATATTGTTCATCGTTTATTTTATCCCCGTGATTGTCTATTTTTTGCTGGTGGTTATTCCGGCAGTTTTATGGGGACGTTATAAATAGGGGTTGCCATCGTTGGGGTCGTTTTTCTGAGGCCAGTCAACAGCGAAGTAAAGAGCGGCGAACAGTCGTGAGGTTGTCTCTATATCGTGATTGGCGAGCCCAATCATTTTTCTAACGGTTATATAAAACGCCTGTATTGGCGCTGGCATTAAAGCTGGGCGCCGCCCACAAAAAAGCCCATGACCATGCATGGGCTTTCTCTCACCGCGAGTCGCTAAAAGCGTGCCGCTTAAAGCTCACGGCCCTCAAACATAAAACGACTTCAACGGCGGAAACCCATTGAACTCCACCGCGCTGTAGCTGGTGGTGTACGCGCCGGTAGACAACCAGTACAGCCGGTCGCCAATCGCCAGGTTCAGCGGCAGGCCGTATTTGTAGTTTTCGTACATGATGTCGGCGCTGTCGCAGGTCGGGCCGGCGATCACCACCTCTTCCATCTCGCCTTTCTTCTCGGTCCAGATCGGGAATTTGATGGCTTCGTCCATGGTTTCGATCAGGCCGGAGAATTTGCCCACGTCGGTGTACACCCAACGCTCGACGGCGGTGCGCGATTTGCGGGCGACCAGTACCACTTCGCTCACCAGGATACCGGCGTTGGCGATCAGCGAACGGCCCGGCTCCAGGATGATTTCCGGCAGGTCGTCACCGAAGTCTTCCTTGAGGAAACGGATGATTTCCTCGGCGTAGGTTTCCAGGCTGTTGGTGCGGGTGATGTAGTTGGCCGGGAAGCCGCCGCCCATGTTGATCAGCTTGAGGTGGATGCCGTCTTCTTCTTTAAGGCGCTCGAAGATCACTTTGACCTTGGCGATGGCCGCGTCCCACACGCTGATGTCGCGCTGTTGCGAGCCCACGTGGAACGACACGCCGTACGGCACCAGGCCCAGGTCGCGGGCGAGGATCAGCAGGTCCATGGCCATGTCGGTCTGGCAGCCGAACTTGCGTGACAGCGGCCAATCGGCGGTGGTGGAGCCTTCGGTGAGGATGCGCACGTACACTTTGGAGCCCGGGGCGGCCTTGGCGATGTTGCGCAGGTCGGCTTCGGAGTCGGTGGAGAACAGGCGCACGCCCTTGTCATAGAAGTAGCGGATGTCTTTGGATTTCTTGATGGTGTTGCCGTAGCTGATGCGGTCGGCGCTCACGCCTTGGCCCAGTACTTTGTCCAGCTCATAGATAGACGCGATGTCGAAGCTGGAGCCTTTCTTGTTCAAGAGGTCGATGATTTCGACGGCCGGGTTGGCCTTGACGGCGTAATACACCTTGGCGAACTCGAAACCGGCGCGCAGGTCATCGTAGGCCTGGGCGATCATCGCGGTGTCGATCACCACGAACGGGGTTTCTTGCTTGTCGGCGAATGCCTTCATTTTTTGAAAGGTATCGCGCGCGAAATAGTCTTCGACCTGGATCGACATGCTGGGAACTCCTAAGGGCAAACTGAATTGATCAATGGGTGCAAATGAACGTCCTCCGTATCCCCACTTTGGTTCGCCTACTTCCCAAGGCATGTCGCCGAAAGCAAAAAGGCCATGGGATCAACCGCTTCCCTTGGCCTTGCTGTCTCGTCGTCAGTACTTGAGCCGGATGGATCGTTTCCAGCATGGACGTTCGGCGCGAACTGTAGGGCGTGAGGGGTTTGAGATCAACTAAAAATGTCGCGTTTTTGCACGCGTTCGTCGCGTGCCCCCTGCTGCTACTTATGTAACGGACCGGTGTGACGGATTGATGTTCCCCTGGCGGCGGGCATTGCCTGCGGTGAACGGGGCGCGCCCGTTCACCGCAAGGGCCGTTGGGGTCAGGCCAGGGCGGTTTCGGCCGGCGACACGATATGGGTCTTGGCCCCGCGCGAGCGGCCCGAGCTCAGGTAGGCGGCAATCGACTCCTGGGTGACTTCGCCCAAAAACACCCGCTCGGCGTCCATCACCGGCAACCACGAGCGGTTGAACTCGTACATGCGCGACAGCAGGATGCGCAAATGCTCGTCGTACGCCGCCGTGGCGTTGAATTCGCGCAGGTATTGCCCACACGTACCGGCCTGACGGTGCAAGTCGCGGCGTCGTACATAGCCCAGCGCCTTGTTCTCACTGCAGGTGACCACCACATAACGGCGGTCATGCTCGTCCATCAGTTCCAGGGCCTCTGCCACCGGCGTTTCGGGGCTGACGGACGGTGCGTTGTCTGCCGCATCTTCGGCCTTCACCAGCAGCAGGCGCTTGAGGGTGCTGTCCTGGCCGACAAAGTTGCTGACGAAATCGTCCGCCGGGTGCGCCAGCAGGGTGTCCGGGTGGTCGATCTGCAACAGCTTGCCCGCGCGGAAGATGGCGATTTTGTCACCCAGCTTGATAGCCTCGTCGATGTCGTGGCTGACCATGATCACGGTCTTTTTCAAGGCGCGCTGCATCTCGAAAAACTCGTTCTGGATCATCTCGCGGTTGATCGGGTCTACCGCGCCGAAGGGTTCGTCCATCAACAACAGCGGCGCTTCGGCCGCCAGGGCGCGGATCACGCCGATGCGCTGCTGTTGGCCGCCGGACAATTCACGCGGGTAGCGGTGCAGGTACTGCTTGGGCTCCAGCTTGATCATGCTCATCAGTTCGCGGGCGCGGTCGTGGCATTTCTGCTTGTCCCAGCCGAGCAGCTTGGGCACCACCACGATGTTTTCCTCGATGGTCATGTTGGGAAACAGGCCGATTTGCTGGATGACATAGCCGATGTTGCGGCGCAGGGTCACTTCGTCGAGGTCGGTGGTGTCCTGGCCGTCGATCAGGATCTTGCCCGAGGTGGGCTGGATCAAGCGGTTGATCATTTTCAGCGTGGTGCTTTTGCCGCAGCCCGAGGGCCCCAGAAATACACAGATTTCGCCTTCATTGACGGTCAGGCTCACGGCGTCCACGGCGGTGATGGTCTTGCCGTTGCTTTGGAAGGTCTTGGTCAGGTGTTGAAGTTCGATCATTTGAGCAGTCCTTTTGGAGTCAGCGAGCGTTGCAGCCATTGCAGGAGCAGGTCGGCGAAGATGGCCAGCAGGCTGACCAGTACGGCGCCGACGATCAGCATCGACATATCGCTGCGGCTGATGGAGGCCAGAATCAATACACCCAGGCCGCCGGCACCGATGGTGGCGGCGATGGTCATCACGCCGATGTTCATCACCACGGCGGTGCGCACCCCGGCGAGGATCACCGGCACGGCAATCGGCAATTCGACCATGCGCAGGCGTTGGCCGAAGGTCATGCCGATGCCGCGTGCGGCTTCGCGAATGCCCGGCTCCACGCCGGTCAAGGCCAGGTAGGTATTACGCATGATCGGCAACAGCGAATAGAGAAACACCGCCGTGATGGCCGGCAGCGGCCCCAGGCCCTGGCCGAACTTGGAGTAGAACGGCAGCAGCAGGCCGAACAGGGCGATGGACGGCACGGTGAGCAGCACCGTGGCGCTGGCTTGCAGCGGACCTGCCAGCGCCTCGAAGCGCGTCATGAGAATACCCAGCGGTACGCCGACCATAATCGCCAGCAACACGGCGATGCCGACCAGGGTGATGTGTTGCCAGGTCAGGTGCAGGACCTGTGCCCAATCAAGATGGGAAAAGGCGTTCAGAAATTCCATGTCTTCTCCAATTAGTTGAGTGGGTGCTGGCGCAGGAAGTCTGCGGCCACGGCGGAGGGGCTTTCGTGGTCGACGTCGACCCGTGCGTTGAGCTGGCGCATGGTCGCGTCATCGAACAAGGCGGCCAGGGGCTTGAGGTCGGCGGCCAGTTGCGGGTGGGCGTCCAGGTAGGCCTGGCGCACCACGGGCGCGGCGGTGTAGTCGGGGAAGTAGTGTTTGTCGTCTTGCAGCAGCTTCAATTTGAAGGCGTTCAGGCGCCCGTCGGTGGTGTAGACCAGGCCTGCGAACACCTGGCCATTGCGCAGGGCGGTATAGACCAGGCCCGCGTCCATCTGCCGGGTGTTTTTGCGGGTCAGGTTCATGCCGTACAGCGCGACCATGCCGGCCATGCCGTCGGAGCGGTTGGCGAACTCGGTGTCCAGCGCCACCAGGCGGTTTTCCCGGGTTTTTTCGGCCAGGGCCTGGGTGAGCTCGCTGATGGTGTTGATCTGCGGGTGTTCCCTGGCCACGTTTTCGGGCATGGCCAGGGCGTAGGTGTTGCTGAATTTGGACGGGCTGAGCCAGGCCAGGCCTTTTTTCGCGTCCAGTGCCTTGACCCGGGCGTAGGTGTGTTCGCTGTCGAGTTTCTCGTCGACATGGTTGTAGGCCACCAGCGACACGCCGGTGTATTCCCACAGCAAGTCCAGTTGCCCGCTTTCCTGGGCGCTGCGAGCCAGGTTGCTGCCCAGCCCGCCGGTGACGCGGGTGTCATACCCCTTGGTGCGCAGGTACTGGGCGGTGATTTCGGCGAGCAGGGTCTGTTCGGTGAACACCCGGGCGCCGATGCGGATCAGCGGTTTGTCCGCCGCCTGTGCAAACCCCGCAAGCAGCAGGACGCAGCTCAAGATCAATGTCAGTTTTTTCATATCCAATCCTCAGCCAGGCCTTACGACGGGCGCAGTCCACGTTCCAGCCACAGGCGGCTGGCCAGGGTCACCAGGCCATCGAGCACCAACGCCAGCAGCGCGGTGCACGCGGCGCCGAGTACCAGTTGCGGCTGATTGTTCAGGGCGATGCCGGGGAAAATCAGGCTGCCCAGGCTGTTGGCGCCAATCAGGAAGGCCAGCGGTGCGGTGCCCACGTTGATCGCCAGCGCCACACGCACGCCGCCAATGATGATCGGCACGGCGTTGGGCAATTCCACGCGCAGCAGCACCTGGCGCGGTGTCATGCCGATGCCGGTGGCGGCTTCCTTGAGGGAGCCCTGCACGTTTTTCAGGCCTTCATAGGTGTTGCGCACGATGGGCAGGAGGGAGGCGAGGAACAGCGCGAAGATGGCCGGGCCACTGCCGATGCCGAGGATGCCGAGGGCGATGGCCAGTACGGCCAGGGGCGGGACGGTGTTGCCGATGTTGAAGATTTGCATGAACCGTTCTGCCTGCGCGACCCGGTGGGGGCGGCTGAGCAGGATGCCGGCGGGGATCCCCACGAGCAGGGCGGCCAGCATGGAGGCCAGTACCAGCAGCAAGTGGGCCTGCAGGTAGAACAACAAATCGTCGCGGTACAGCTGGATCGTGTTGATGCCGATCCAGTGGATCAGCAGGGCCAGGAGGGCGATGACGACCGCGCCCCCTATCAGCCCTTTGCCATAGCGGATAGCCACAGGCGGACTCCTTTTCTTGTAGTCGGCGAGCACATTGTCGGGTGGCAATACCGTTCCTGGTTGCCGATGAATGTGATCGCGAAGAGCAGCTCGTCCACGCCGTCAAAGCGGCAGGCGGTCGAGCCATGAGCGCAGCCCCGTCAGGCTAACCTGCTGATTTATCAGCCCCTGGTACGTGTGCGGCAGCAGGGGAATGGACGTCTCCATCTTTTAAAAGGTTCCACACTTGGCAGCAATTAGCCACCCCTTAACGGGCGAACGGTGGTCTGGCGGCCCGGGTTTACGCTATACTCGCCGCCCTTTTTTTGACTCACCTGCCAGGCGATTTCCCATGACCCAACAGGCCGCCGAAGTCGCGAAACGCCGCACTTTCGCCATTATTTCCCACCCCGATGCCGGTAAAACCACCATCACCGAGAAGCTGTTGCTGATGGGCAAGGCGATTACGGTGGCTGGCACGGTGAAATCCCGTAAATCCGACCGCCATGCCACGTCCGACTGGATGGAGATGGAAAAGCAACGGGGTATTTCCATCACCACCTCGGTGATGCAATTCCCGTATCGCGACCATATGGTCAACCTGCTCGACACCCCGGGCCACGAAGACTTCTCCGAAGACACCTACCGCACCCTCACCGCGGTGGACTCGGCCCTGATGGTGCTCGACGGCGGTAAAGGCGTCGAGCCACGGACCATCGCGCTGATGGACGTGTGCCGTCTGCGTGACACGCCGATCGTCAGCTTTATCAACAAGCTCGACCGGGACATCCGCGACCCCATCGAACTGCTCGACGAAATCGAAGCGGTGCTCAAGATCAAGGCCGCGCCCATCACGTGGCCGATCGGTTGCTACCGCGACTTCAAGGGCGTGTACCACCTGGCGGACGACTACATCATTGTCTACACCGCCGGTCACGGGCATGAGCGCACCGACGTCAAAATCATCGAGAAGCTCGACTCCGACGAAGCCCGCGCGCACTTGGGCGACGAGTACGAGCGTTTCATCGAACAGCTGGAACTGGTGCAGGGCGCCTGCCATGAGTTCAACCAGCAGGAGTTCCTCGACGGGCAGATGACCCCGGTGTTCTTCGGCACCGCGCTGGGCAACTTCGGTGTGGACCACGTGCTGGACGCCGTAGTGGACTGGGCGCCGCGCCCGCTGTCGCGGGTGGCCAACGAGCGCACCGTGGAGCCGCAGGAAGAGAAGTTCTCCGGCTTTGTGTTCAAGATCCAGGCAAACATGGACCCCAAGCACCGCGACCGCATCGCCTTTATGCGCATCTGCTCCGGCAAATACGATAAAGGCATGAAGATGCGCCACGTGCGCACCGGCAAGGACGTGCGCATCGGCGACGCCCTGACATTCTTCTCTTCGGAGCGTGAACAGCTGGAAGAAGCCTACGCGGGTGACATCATCGGCCTGCACAACCACGGCACCATTCAGATCGGCGACACCTTCACCGAAGGCGAGGCGCTGGGCTTTACCGGTATCCCGCACTTCGCCCCGGAACTGTTCCGCCGCGTGCGCCTGCGTGACCCGCTCAAGTCCAAGCAGCTGCGCCAGGGCTTGCAGCAATTGGCCGAAGAGGGCGCCACCCAGGTGTTCTTCCCCGAGCGCAGCAACGACATCATTTTGGGCGCGGTCGGTGTGCTGCAGTTCGACGTGGTGGCCAGCCGCCTGAAGGAGGAATACAAAGTGGAATGCTCCTACGAGCCGATCACCGTGTACTCCGCCCGCTGGATCGATTGTGGCGATAAGAAAAAGCTCGAAGAGTTCAAGGTCAAGGCCGTGGAAAACCTGGCGGTGGACGGCGGTGGTCACCTGACCTACCTGGCCCCGACCCGGGTCAACCTGGCGCTGATGGAAGAGCGCTGGCCGGACGTGAAGTTCCGCGCGACCCGCGAGCACCACTAAGGTCTGAGCGGTTGGCACAAGGGCGAAGCTGTGATGGCTTCGCCCTTTTTCATGGCGATTTTTTATCCGGGCCGGGGCCCGGCTAGTGGCAAAACCTGCGGATAAGGGCTAGCGTCTTCAGGGCCGATCCTTTGAGTGGAGCCCCCCATGCGTGTTTTTCCAAAAGCCCTGTTGTTGGTCAACGTGATGGCATTGGGCATGCCGCTCGCCTGGGCGCAATCCGGGCCGCCCGGCACGCCGCAATTGGCGTCCGACCCACCCTCGTGGTCGTGGAAAAACCAGGACAAGCCCGCCAACACCTACAACCCGTACAAACCAAGCAATGCCGGCAGTTGGAAGCCACAAAGCGGCGCCAGTGCGGAAAGCGACGCGGAGAACCCGATCAACGAAGGCGAGGACAGTGAAAGTTACGATGATGGCAACAAGTAGGCCGGTCGCACCGGCCACGGCTTGAAACACGCGTCACACACAGCGGCGGCTTTGCCGTCGCACCGGACTTAACGACTGGACGGAAATCGACCATGAGTATTTTTCAACGTGTAGTACTGCTGCTCAAAGTGCTGGTGTTGTTGTCGTTGGGCCTGTCGTCGGCGTGGGCCACGACGGCCGCTCCCGGCCATGGCCCGGGGGTTGTGGCGGTCAAAACCCAGCCCGGTGGTGGTTTGCAACTGGCCAAGAGTGAGTCGGAGCCCGGTGATCAGGACCAGGGTGGCTCAAAAGGCGATGACGACTCGCAAACCCCGGATGAGCCGCAGGACGACGACCCCGAAGGTGACAGCGATACCTGAGTGGCGCTGAAAAAAGAAAGCCCCTCCCGCCAGACTGATGCGCAATCTGACGGGAAGGGCTGTAGAACTCGAGGGCTCTGGCGTGATGCGCCAGAGCCTTTTTTGTGGGTTATGCCACAAACTGCTCCGCGTAGTGGCACGCCACCTGGCGGTTATCCAGTGGCCGCAACAGCGGCTCCTCGGTGCTGCACCGCGCCGTGGCGTACGGGCAGCGCTTGTGGAACGCGCAGCCGGGCGGCGGGTTCAGCGGGTTGGGCAACTCGCCGACGATCTTGATCTTGGGCTTGTTGGGGTCTGGGTGAATGGTCGGGGTCGCCGACAGCAGCGCCTGGGTGTAGGGGTGCAGCGGACGGGCGTAGATGTCTTCCTTGGGGCCCACCTCTACCGGGCGACCGAGGTACATCACCATCACGTCATCGGCAACGTGTTGCACCACCGCCAGGTTGTGGGAAATGAACACGTAGGCCGTGTTGAATTCCTGCTGCAGGTCCATGAACAGGTTGAGCACCTGGGCCTGGATCGACACGTCCAGCGCCGACGTCGGCTCATCCGCCACCAGCACCTTGGGTTGCAGCATCATGGCGCGGGCCAGGGCGATACGCTGGCGCTGACCGCCCGAGAACATGTGCGGGTAGCGCTGATAATGCTCGGGGCGCAGGCCCACTTGCTTCATCATGGCCTGCACTTTTTCCCGGCGCTCGGCGGCCGACAGGTTAGTGTTGATCAACAGCGGCTCGGCCAACTGGTCGCCGACTTTCTGGCGTGGGTTGAGCGAGGCGTAGGGGCTCTGGAACACCATCTGCACGTCTTTGCGCAATTGCTTGCGCTGGGCCTTGTCAGCCCCTGCCACTTCCTGACCGGCGATTTTCAGCGAGCCGGACGATGGCTCTTCAATCAGCGTCAGGGCGCGGGCGAGGGTGGACTTGCCGCAACCGGACTCGCCTACGACCGCGAGGGTCTTGCCGGCTTCCAGTTCAAACGACACACCGTTGAGGGCCCGCACCGTGGCGTGGCCCTTGAACAGGCCGCGGGACACTTCGTAGTGGCGGGTGAGGTCGCGGGCAGTAAGAACGACGGCCATTACGCCACCTCCTGGTTCAAGGGGTAGAAGCAGCGCACAAGGCTGTGGGCTTTGGGGTCCAGGCCCGGGCGGGTCTGGCGGCAGCTGTCTTGCACGTACGGGCAGCGCGGCGACAACAGGCAACCCTGTGGGCGGTCATACCGACCGGGCACGATCCCCGGCAACGTCGCCAGGCGCGCGGCGCCCATGCTGTGTTCCGGGATGGCGGCCAGCAACGCTTCGCTGTACGGGTGCGCGGGCACATCGAACAGGCCGGGCACTTGCCCGACTTCGACCGCTTGGCCGGCGTACATCACGCACACGCGCTGGGCGGTTTCGGCCACGACGGCAAGGTCGTGGGTGATCAGCACCAGGCCCATGTTCTGCTCTTTTTGCAGGGCCAGCAGCAGCTCCATGATCTGCGCCTGGATGGTCACGTCCAGTGCGGTGGTGGGCTCGTCGGCGATCAGCAGTTTAGGCTCGCCGGCAATCGCCATGGCGATGGCCACGCGCTGGCTCATCCCGCCGGACAGCTGGTGCGGGTAGGCGTCCATGCGGCTGGCGGCGCCCGGGATCTCGACTTTTTCCAGCAGTTCGATGGCGCGCTTGCGGGCGGCCTTGCCGGACAGTTTCAGGTGCAGGCGCAGCACTTCTTCAATCTGGAAACCCACGGTGTAGCTGGGGTTGAGCGCGGTCATGGGGTCTTGAAACACCATGGCCAGGTCTTTGCCGACGATCTGGCGGCGCTGGCGGTTGCTCAGTTTGAGCATGTCCTTGCCGTCAAAGGTCAGAGAGTCGGCGGTGACGATGCCGGGGTGCTCGATCAGGCCCATCAGCGCCATCATGGTCACGGATTTACCCGAGCCCGACTCGCCAACGATTGCCAGGACTTCGCCCTTGTCCACGGACAGATCGAGGCCATCGACCACCGGCACGGCGGTCTTGTCGCCGAAGCGTACGTTGAGATTCTTGATTTCTAACAGTGACATGGGAATCTCCTCAGGCGGCGTTCTTGAGTTTCGGGTCCAGCGCATCGCGCAGGCCGTCACCCATCAAGTTGATTGCCAGCACGCTGAGCAAAATGGTCAAACCGGGCAAGCTCACGACCCACCAGGCGCGTTCGATGTAGTCACGCGCCGAGGCCAGCATGGTGCCCCACTCGGGGGTGGGCGGTTGTACGCCAAGGCCGAGAAAGCCCAGCGCTGCGGCATCGAGAATCGCCGAGGAGAAACTCAAGGTGGCCTGTACGATCAGCGGCGCCATGCAGTTGGGCAGCACGGTGATGAACATCAGGCGCGGCAGGCCGGCACCGGCCAGGCGGGCGGCGGTCACGTAGTCGCGGTTCAATTCGCCCATCACCGCAGCGCGGGTGAGGCGCACGTAGGACGGCAGCGACACGATGGCGATGGCGATCACGGTGTTGATCAGGCCAGGGCCGAGGATGGCGACAATCGCCACGGCCAGCAGCAGCGACGGCAGGGCCAGCATGATGTCCATCAGGCGCATGATGGTCGGGCCGAGCAGGCGCGGGAAGAACCCGGCAAACAGACCCAGCAGGATGCCCGGGATCAGCGACATCACCACCGACGACAAGCCGATCAGCAACGACAGGCGCGAGCCTTGGATCAGGCGCGAGAGCAGGTCACGGCCCAGTTCGTCGGTGCCCAGCAAGAACTGCAACTGGCCACCTTCCAGCCAGGCCGGTGGGGTCAGCAAAAAGTCGCGGTATTGCTCGCTCGGGTTATGCGGCGCCACCCAGGGGGCGAAGAGCGCGCAAAACACGACGAGCAGCATGAACAACAGGCCGGCAACCGCGCCTTTGTTCTTGGAAAAGGCTTGCCAGAATTCTTTGTACGGGGATGGATACAGCAGGCTTTGATCGACTGCTACCGAGGGCGTAGTTGTGGTCATGGTCATGATCTCAGCGCTGGTGACGGATGCGTGGGTTGGCGAAGCCGTAGAGGATGTCCACTACGAAGTTCACCAGGATCACCAGGCAGGCGATTAACAGGATGCCGTTTTGCACCACGGGATAGTCCCGCGCGCCAATGGCTTCGATGAGCCATTTGCCGATGCCGGGCCACGAGAAGATGGTTTCGGTCAGTACGGCACCGGCCAGCAGGGTGCCCACTTGCAGGCCCACCACGGTCAGGACCGGGATCAGAGCGTTACGCAGGCCGTGTACGAAAACCACCCGAGCTGGCGACAGGCCTTTGGCCTTGGCGGTACGGATGTAGTCTTCGCGCAGCACCTCGAGCATCGACGAACGGGTCATGCGCGCGATCACCGCCAGCGGGATGGTGCCCAGCACGATGGCGGGCAGGATCAGGTGGTGCAGGGCGTCGAGGAAGGCGTCGATGTCATCGGCCAACAGGGTGTCGATCAGCATGAAGCCAGTGCGCGGCTCAATGTCGTAGAGCAGGTCGATACGCCCGGAAACCGGGGTCCAGCCCAGGCTGACCGAGAAAAACATAATGAGGATCAGGCCCCACCAGAAGATCGGCATCGAATATCCCGCAAGGGAGATGCCCATCACCCCATGGTCGAACAGGGAGCCTCGTTTGAGTGCCGCGATCACCCCGGCCAACAGGCCGATGATGCCGGCGAACAACAGGGCGGCCATGGACAGTTCCAGGGTCGCCGGGAAGAGGGAGGTGAACTCAGTCCACACGCTGGTGCGGGTGCGAAGGGACTCGCCGAGGTCGCCGTGGGCGAGCTTGCCGACATAGTCCAGGTATTGCGCGTACAACGGTTTGTTCAAACCAAGGCGTTCCATTGCCTGTGCGTGCATCTCCGGGTCGACGCGTCGTTCGCCCATCATGACTTCCACGGGGTCGCCAGGAATCATGCGAATCAACGCGAACGTCAGTAGGGTGATGCCGAAAAACGTGGGGATCAGTAACCCCAATCGGCGGGCAATAAAACTAAACATCGTGTTGTGTACCTCAATCAGCCGGTTAGGCAGGTCCGGCATCGTCCGGTTGGACGATGCCGGGCGTCTCTTATTACTTCACCTGGGTAGTGGCGAAGTTATTGGTGGTCAGAGGGCTCTGGATATAGCCCTCGACGTTTTTACGCATGGCGGTGAACATTTTCGGGTAAGCCATGGGGATCCAGGGTTGGTCTTTGTCGAAAACGTCCAGTGCTTGCACATAGAGTGCGGCACGTTGCTGGGGTTCAGAGATCGCACGGGCCTTGTCGATCAGGTCCTGAAACTCCTTGTTACACCAGCGGGCGTAGTTTTCGCCGTTTTTCGCAGCATCGCAACTCAGGTTTGGTGTGAGGAAGTTGTCTGGGTCCCCGTTATCCCCCGCCCAGCCGGCCGACATCAGGTCGTGTTCACCGGCTTTGGAGCGCTTGAGCATTTCGCCCCACTCGAACACGCGAATGTCGATTTTAAGGCCGATCTTGGCCAGATCCGCTTGCATCATTTGTGCGCCGAGCAGCGGGTTGGGGTTGGTCGGGCCGCCGCCGTTGCGGGTGAACAGGGTGAATACGGTGCCTTCCGGTACGCCGGCTTCCTTGAGCAGGGCGCGGGCCTTGTCCAGTTCGGCGGGGGTGCGCGGCGGGTTTTTCAGCTTGTCGTTGAACCCCAGCAGGGTGGCCGGGTAGGGGCCGGTGCCCACCACCGCGTTACCCGGGCCGTACAGGGCTTTGGTGTACGCCTCTTTGTCGAACGCGATGTTGATCGCGTGACGCACCCGTGCATCGCTCAGGTATTTGTGGGTGGTGTTCATGGCGGTGTAGCTGGTGGTCATGGCCGCCAGTTCCGCGACTTTCAGGTTAGGGTCGGCCTTCACGCTGGGAATGTCATCGGGCTTGGGGTACAGCGCGACCTGGCACTCGTTGGCCTTGAGCTTTTGCAGTCGCACGTTGTTATCGGTGGCAATCGCCAGGATCAACGGGTCAGACGGCGGCTTGCCACGGAAGTACTCCGGGTTGGCCTTGAAGCGTACCTGGGCGTCTTTCTGGTAGCGGGTGAAAATGAACGGCCCGGTGCCGATCGGCTTGCTGTTGAGCTCGTCGGTCTTGCCCGCGGCGAGCAACTTGTCAGCGTATTCGGCGGAATGGATAGCGGTAAACGGCATCGCCACATCGGACAGGAACGGTGCTTCGGGGCGGGTCAGCGTGAAGACCACCGTGTGGTCATCGGTCTTCTCGACGCTTTTGAGCAGTTCCTTGAAGCCCATGCTTTCAAAATAAGGGAAACCGTTAGCGGACTTGTCATGCCAAGGGTGCTTGGGGTCCATCTGGCGATGGAAGCTCCAGAGCACGTCGTCGGCATTCATGTTGCGCGTGGGTGTGAAGTAGTCGGTGGTGTGGAACTTGACGTCGGTGCGCAGGTGAAAGGTGTAGGTCAGGCCATCGGCGCTGATTTCCCACGACTCGGCGAGCGCCGGGACGATCTCGGTGGTGCCGGGCTTGAAATCCACCAGGCGGTTGAACATGGTTTCGGCCGCGGCGTCGGTGGTGACGGCCGTGACGTAAAGAACCGGGTCAAAGCCTTCCGGGCTGGCTTCGGTGCAGACGACCAGCGGTTTGGCCGAGACGCCGATCGCCACGCTGAGCAGCGCAGCAGCCATGGCGGCTTGTAACGGGAGCATTTTCATTGAAAGGCCTCTGCAATCGATGGGACCAGACAAGCATAGAGGGCGGGCTCGTCATGAGCCCGCCGTCTACCTGGCGCTAATTAAAGGATGTTGAATGGAACGGTGGTGACCAGGCGGAACTCTTTGATGTTGCCGTCAGCCTGGTGCTCGCTCGCACGGTGGGTCACGTAAGTGCCGCGCACGGTGGTGGCCTTGAACCAGCCACTCTGGACGGCGTACGACGCGCCGATGCCGTATTCCTGGTGATGCTCGCCGTCCATCAGGCTCAGGTCACCACGCTTGGTGCCCTTGTCGGTGTAGGCGGTGCCGGTGTAGTGAGTTCCGTCGATGCCCCAGCCGCGTGCCGAGTAAACGTTGAACTTCAGGCCTGGAATGCCGTATTCGGCCATGTTGATGCCGTAGGCAACCTGGAAGGACTTCTCGTTCGGGCTGTTGAAGTCAGACGTCAGGGAGTTGGCCAGGTAGATGCCGTTGGTTTCGTGCAGGTAGTCGAAGTACTCGTCGCCGATCACTTGCTGGTACGAGAAGGTCAGGCTATGGGCCTGGTGAGTCAGGCCGAACGACAGCGAGTAGGTGTCGTTGTCGATGCTGCCCATCTTCTTGCTGCCGGTGTCCTTGGTCTTGTAGTAGTTCAGACCGGTGGTCAGTGCCAGGGTCTGGCTGTCACCCAGTTCGTGGGTGGCGCCGAAGTAGTATTGGTTCCAGAAGTCTTCGACGTTGGCCACGTACAGGCTGGTCTTCAGGCTTTTGAACGGCTGGTAGTTCACGCCTGCGGTGTAGACCTTGTCGGTTTCTGCGCTGTTGGCAGAGTACTCGGTACGAAATTTCGACAGGCTCTGTTCGGTACGTGGCGAAACACGGTCAAAACCGGCCAGGTCGAACGACAGGTTGCTCAGCTCTTCGCTGTGCAGCGCGATACCTTCAAAGCTGGAAGGCAGGGCACGGTTGCCGATGTTGTCGATGATCGGGGTGTTGAAGTTCTGGCGACCGGCGGTCAAGGTGGTGTTCGACACGCGGAACTTGACGTTGGCCAGGCCCAGTTTGCTCCACTGGTCAACGGCGTCGCCGTCGGAGTGGGCCAGGGTGCGGTTGGAGCCGCCGGCGATGTCTTTGCGGTCGCGGTCCAGGATGACAACGTTGTAGGCCGCCACTTCAGTGGCGACGCCCACGGTGCCCTGGGTGAAGCCCGAGGAGAAGTTGACGATGGTGCCCTGGGCCCAGTTGATACGGCGCGACGTCGGCGTTCTGGCCGGATCCACGTCGTGCTTCACATCGTTTTTCGTGTAGCTGAAACGGTCGCCACGAAACTTCATCTCGTTGGAGTACCAGTTACGGGTAGTACCGCCCAGGCTCGACCCTTCGATAAAGCCCTTGGCCTCGCTTTGGGCGCTGGTGCCGGCCAATGTGGTAGGAAGGAATTCCTGACTGGCCGGTTCCGCATAGGCGGTCGCCGTGATGCTGCTGATGGCCAGGGCCAGTAGCGCGGTGCTGCGTAGTTTCATGGGTAAAGCTCCTTTGGTTCTCTTTTTTAATGCCGGTCTTTTTAGGTGAACCGGCTATTGGGTGTGGAACTCGTTCAAGCCTTTGCAAACGTTTGCTGTAGGAAAAATTCCACATTCAGGCCGCACGTTTGCAGCAAGGCGAATGTTCGCCCTGCGCAATCCGGTTATTTTCTTATGGGTTTACAGTGACGCCCGAGAACACGTTGCGGCCGAAGGGGCTGACCTTGAACCCTTCCACCTTGGCGCTTAACGGCTGGTTGACCGTGGAGTGCGCGACCGGGGTGATGGGCACTTGCTGCTTGAGCAACTGTTGCGCCTGTTTGTACAGAACGGTCCGTTGTTCGCGGTCGGTGACGACCTTGGCTTGCTTGACCAGCTTGTCGTAGGCCGGGTCGCACCACATGGAGTAGTTGTTCCCGCCGATGGCGTCGCAGCTGTAGAGGGTGCCCAGCCAGTTGTCCGGGTCCCCGTTGTCGCCGGTCCAGCCGATCAGGCTTACGTCGTGTTCGCCGTTTTTGGTGCGCTTGATGTATTCGCCCCATTCGTAGCTGACGATCTTGACCTTGAGGCCGATCTTGGCCCAGTCGCTTTGCAGCATCTCGGCCATCAGCTTGGCGTTGGGGTTGTAGGGGCGTTGCACCGGCATGGCCCACAGGGTGATCTCGGTGCCTTCTTTTACGCCGGCGGCCTTGAGCAGCTCACGGGCCTTTTGCGGGTTGTAGGCGGCGTCCTTGATGGTGTCGTCGTAAGACCACTGGGTGGGCGGCATCGCGTTGACCGCCAACTGGCCCGCGCCCTGGTACACGGCGTTCAGAATGCTTTGCTTGTTCACCGCCATGTCCAGCGCCTGGCGCACTTCAAGCTGGTCGAACGGCTTGTGGCGCACGTTGTAGGCGATGTAGCCAAGGTTGAAGCCAGGCTTGGTCAGCAGTTGCAGCTTGGGGTCGGCCTTGAGGGCTTCGACGTCGGCAGGGCGTGGATGCAGGGTGACCTGGCATTCGTTGGCCTTGAGTTTTTGCACGCGCACCGAGGCGTCGGTGTTGATCGCAAAAATCAGCTGGTCGAGCTGGACGCGGCTCGGGTCCCAGTAGTGTTTGTTGGCCACGTAGCGGATTTGCGAGTCTTTCTGGTAACGCTGGAATTCAAACGGCCCGGTGCCGATGGGTTTCTGGTTGATATCACTCGGCTTGCCCGCCTGGAGCAGGTGCTCGGCGTATTCGGCGGACAGGATGGAGGCAAAGCTCATGGCGATGTTCTGGATAAACGCGGCGTCCACCGTGTTCAGGGTCATCACCACGGTGTGCGGGTCGGTTTTGGCGACCTTGGCGATATTCTTGTTCAGGCTCATCCCGTTGAAGTACGGAAACTCGGTGGGGTAGGCCTTGCGGAACGGGTGGTCGGGGTCAAGCATGCGGTTGAAGGTGAACAGCACGTCGTCGGCGTTGAAGTCGCGCGTAGGCTTGAAGTCCTTGTTGTTGTGGAATTTCACCCCCTGGCGCAGGTGAAAGGTGTAGGTCAGGCCGTCTTCGGACACATCCCAGCTTGTTGCCAGCCCCGGGACGACATTGGTCGCGCCCTTTTCGAATTCGGCCAGGCGGTTATACAGCGGCTCGGCGGCATCGTTGTCGGTGGCCGTGGTGTATTGCGCGGTATCAAAGCCTGCCGGGCTGCCTTCGGAGCAGAACACCAGGCTTTTTTTCTCGGCGGCCTGGCCCATCGAAGCAACGGCCAACAGGCCCGTGCCGACTATCGCAGAGACAAGTGTGGTATGGCGCATGACGATCCCGATCCTTGTTTGTTGTTGTCGTCAGTGAACAATCGCGCGGCCGGTGAGGGCCGGCGACAACACTGAGTGGGCATGCAGCAGGTGCCTAACAGGTACGGAGCAACTGCCGTGCCACGACGTTATGGGTCGGGAACCGGGCAGTAAATGCAACGAATCTGACAAGTCTTGTAGGTAATGGCGACGCGGTTCGCGGTTAATTGCCGTAGGACGGCAGCTGTGGCGAATGTGGTCCATTTCCTAAGACCTTGGCGGACATGACAACGGCGACGTTTTTACACGTCGCCGTCATCGATCCTTACTTGCCGCTCACGCTGACGCCATAGAAGGAGTTCAAGCCAAACGGGCTGATCTTGAAGTCCTGCACGTTGGCGCGCATGGGTTGATACACCGTCGAGTGCGCGATAGGTGTCATCGGGACTGCATCTTTGAGGATGTGTTGCGCCTGCTTATACAGCTCGGTGCGCTTGGCAACATCGGAGGTGGCCTTGGCTTCCTTCACGATGCCATCAAACTTCTTGTCACACCATTTGGAGAAGTTGTTGCCCGACAGCGAATCGCAGCCGAACAGCACGTTCAGCCAGTTGTCCGGGTCACCATTGTCACCGCTCCAGCCAATGATCATGGCCTGGTTCTCGCCGCCTTTGGAGCGCTTGATGTACTCGCCCCACTCGTAGCTGACGATGTTCACTTTGAGGCCGATCTGTTTCCAGTCGTTCTGCAGCATTTCAGCCATCAGCTTGGCGTTCGGGTTGTACGGACGCTGGACCGGCATCGCCCACAGGGTGATCTCGGTGCCTTCCTTCACGCCGGCTTCCTTGAGCAGTTCCTTGGCCTTGGCCACGTCGTGCGGAGCGTCTTTGATGGTGGTGTCGTACGACCATTGGGTCGGCGGCATGGCGTTGACCGCCAGTTGGCCTGCGCCCTGGTAAACGGAGTCGATGATCTGCTGTTTGTTCACCGAGATGTCCAGGGCCTCGCGTACGCGCAGGTCAGACAGCGGGTTTGGCGCGGTCTGGCCCTTGAGCACGGGCATCACGTTGTAGGCGATGTAGCCCAGGTTGAAACCGGCCTGGTGCGGCAGCTTCAGGTCTTTGTCTTCACCCAGGGCCTTGAGGTCGGCCGGACGTGGGAACAGAGTGATCTGGCACTCGTTTTTCTTCAGCTTCTGGATACGCACCGACGGGTCGGTGGTGATGGCGAAGATCAGGTTGTCGATCTTCACGTCTTCAGGTTTCCAGTAGTCCTTGTTGCCGGTGTAACGGATGTTGGAGTCTTTCTGGTAGCTCTTGAACACGAACGGGCCAGTGCCGATCGGCTTCTGGTTGATGTCCGCGGCTTTGCCTTCTTTCAACAGTTGAGCGGCGTATTCGGCCGACTGGATAGACGCGAAGCTCATGGCCAGGTTCTGGATAAAGGCGGCGTCCACGGTGCCAAGGGTGAACTTGACGGTGTGGTCATCGACTTTCTCGATGTTCTTGATGTTGGTGTCCATCCCCATGTCCGTGAAGTACGGGAACTCGGTGGGGTAGGCTTTGCGGAACGGATCGTCCTTGTTGATCATGCGGTTGAACGTGAAGAGCACGTCATCGGCATTAAAGGTACGGGTCGGTTTGAAATACGAGGTGGTGTGGAATTTCACGCCATCACGCAGGTGGAAAGTGTACGTCAGGCCATCGGGGGACACGTCCCAGCTGGTGGCGAGCCCAGGCGTCACGGCGGTGCCGCCGCGCTCGAACTGGGTCAGACGGTTGAACATGGTTTCGGCCGAGGCATCGAAGTCTGTTCCGGTGGTGTACTGGCCTGGATCGAAACCGGCCGGGCTCCCTTCGGAGCAGAACACCAGGTTAGTCGCCGCTTGGGCGAAAGGGGCGGCGGCCATCAGGCCAGCGCTGACTAATAACGGAATGACTGCGTGTTTAAGCATGTTGGCCTCATGATTTGTTGTCATTTTTGGTTGTGAGGGCGACCTTGTGGATCGACCTGCGGATACTTATGCAGGCCCCATACCCAATGCAAGATGCTGAACCGTTGCAAAGGTGAAACAGTGGGACGAACGTACAGGAATGTCGCAATTATGAAAGTTCGTACATAAATACGTACATTTTCAGGTTTTTTTCGGTGCGAGGCGGGCACCAAAAAATACCAATCCAGGCGTATGGCGCACTGGATTGGTGCGTTTTTGTTACTTGGCCAGGCTCACGCCGTAGAACGGGGTCAGCCCAAACGGGCTGATTTTGAAGTCTTGTACCTGCTTGCGCATCGGCTGGAACACTGTCGAATTTGCGATGGGTGTTATAGGTACTTGTTCTTTAAGTATTTTTTGCGCTTGTTGATACCACTTGATGCGCTGTTCACGGTCATTGCTCACCTTGGCTTGCTGCACCAGTTTGTCGTAGGCCGGGTTACACCACTTGGCGTAGTTGCTGCCCTTCACCGCTGCACAACTATAGAGCACGCCCAGCCAGTTATCCGGGTCCCCGTTGTCGCCGGTCCAGCCATAGATCATCACATCGTGCTCGCCGTTTTTGGCGCGTTTGATGTATTCGCCCCATTCGTAGCTGACGATATTGGCCTTGATGCCGACTTTGTCCCAGTCCTGCTGGATCATTTGCGCCGACATTCTCGCGTTGGGATTGGACGCCCTCTGAACGGTCATTGCCCACAGGTTGATGGTAGTTCCTGGTGCAACACCTGCTTCTTTGAGGAGGGCACGGGCTTTGTCGGGATTGTAAGGCGCGTCCTTGATATCCGGGTCATAAGACCACTGGGCCGGTGGCAACGCGTTCTGCGCCAATTGCCCGGCGCTCTGATACACCGCCTTGATAATCGCCGGCTTGTCGATGGCCATGTCCAGGGCTTGACGCACCTTGAGTTGGTCCAGCGGCGGGTGGGTCACGTTGTAGGCCAGAAAGCCCAGGTTGAACCCGGCCTGCTGCAATACGCGCAGGTTGGGGTCTTGCTTCATGACGTCGATATCGGACGGGCGTGGGTAGCCGCTGACCTGGCATTCGCCGGTCTTGAGTTTTTGCAGGCGCACGGCGGCGTCCGGGGTGATGGAGAACACCAGGTTGTCGAGCTTCACGTCCTCGGGCTTCCAGTACTGGCGGTTGGCGGCGTAGCGGATCTGCGCGTCTTTTTGGTAGCGCTTGAACACGAACGGGCCGGTGCCGACCGGTTTCTGGTTGATGTCGGCGGCGCGGCTTTCCTTTAATAGCAACGCGGCGTATTCGGCGGACTGGACCGAGGCAAAGCTCATGGCCAGGTTTTGCACAAAGGACGCGTCGACGTTGTTCAGGGTAAAGCGCACGGTGTGCTCGTCGAGTTTATCGATGCTTTTAATCGTGGTGTTCAGGCCCATGTCGGTGAAATACGGCGACTCGGACGGGTAAGCCTTGCGAAACGGGCTGCTGGCATCCAGCAGGCGCTGGAAGGTGAACACCACGTCGTCGGCGTTGAAGTCGCGGCTGGGCGTGAAGTAGTCGGTGGTGTGGAACTTGACCCCATCGCGCAGGTGGAAGGTATACGTCAGGCCGTCGTTTGCGACGTCCCATCGGGTGGCCAGGCCGGGCTCGACCTCGGTGCCCCCGCGTTTGAACTGGGTCAGGCGGTTGAACACGGTTTCGGCTGACGCATCGAAGTCGGTGCCGCTGGTGTACTGGCTCGGGTCGAAACCGGCGGGGCTGGCCTCGGAGCAATAAACCAGGGTACTGGCCGCCTGGGCGGCGGGCATGCAGGCCAACAGGCTGGCAGCGAGCAGCAGCGGTTTGAAGGTGATTTTTTCCATAAAGACCCCTGAAGTGGCAGGCATCAAAAGCTGCCCGAACGAAAACGGCGGTCACCGAGGTTACCGCCGTTCTGGCGCATCAGGTAGGGCTGTGGGCCCGATTCACGTTGGCGTGATGATGGAAAGCTCCATGTGGGTAGGGGCGTGCGGGTCGATGACGTACACCCGCTCACTGTCGATGACCTCGTTGCCTTCTTTAATCGTGAAGGTCCGCTTGATGGTGATCAGTGCGTCGGGCACCTTGGTGATGTCCAGCTCCGGGTTGGCGATCGGGTTTCGGGAGACGAACTTGACCTGGGCCTGACGCGCTGTCGCGTCGTATTCGATCGTGATTTCTGCTTCCCCGTTGGCCATCAGGTAGCCGGCCTTGAGGCCCGAGTCCGGCAGGTTCATGTACGTGGTCGCCGACGCCAGGGAGCCTTGGTGGGCCACCTCGGAAATGCGTGCGCGCAAAGCCGGGTCCGGAATCAGCGCCTCCAGTTGTTGCAGCCGCTCCTGCTTCAGGCCTTCCTCGGTGGTGGCGGTGCTCTTGAGCAGCGAGCGGGTTTCTACGCCGTTTTCTTTGACGATGAGGGTGTAGGGGAACCGGTGGATGTCCTTGACGAAACTGGGCGAGTAGTCCCCGTTACCCAGCGGTGTAGGCACCGCCCGCTCGGAGTCCTCGATCACGGTGTTTTCCTCCAGGGTCCAGGAAACCCCCAGCCTTTTTTTGACGCTGCGGTTCTCGACAAATGAGGTGCTGGACGATTCGTATTGAATGTCGTCGCCCATCTGTAAGTAGTCATCGAATTTTTCTGCGCCCTTGATCCGGGTGCCTTCCAGTTCCGGAAACGCGTCGGCAAAGGTGGGCGGGGTCTTGAAGTCGTTGCTTGCGGTGGGCGAGGGCGGCGAACGCCGCCACCAGCGCCACATGCCGCCAGCGCCGATGTCCCGTTCCCATTCGCCGCTGGCACTGGTGCGCACGGTCATCACGGCTTTGCCGGCGCGGTCGATGATCTGCACATAGTTGTCGCTCAGTTTGAAGTCGCTGCGGATCTCGTAGATGTTGGGCACGCCCGTGGAGTCGGTGTAGCGGATAAACCAATGGTCAACGCCGCTGCTGTCGGTGGTCTGGTAAATGCCTCGGGTGTTGCGCGGGGCGTCGGCGATGAGCGACTCGCCCTCCGGCACGGCCAGTGCGCTGATATTGCCCGCCTGGGACGGTTGCAGGCGATTGGCCGCGGGTGGCTCAGGGGCGGGCGCTTCGGCCGGGGCGGGCACGGGCGGTTCTTCGGTGGGGAGCTCGAACGGGTCTTCGCTTTCCCCGGCCGCTCCGAGCGCCGAGAACAAGGTGTTGAGGGTGCCATCAAAGGCCTTCCAGGCACCGGCGCTGCGCTCGGCCTGGGTGTCGCCCGACACGGACTTTTCTGCGCCCAGGCTGATTTCGGCAACGCCGACCGCCACCGCCACGGCGACCACCGGGACGGCAATTGGCGCGAGACGGCTCAAGAGCCCGGCGGCCACCGAAATGTCGTTGAGCCAGGTGTCGCGTGTCACCTCGCTGTTGGAGGTGATCACGCTGTCGGCGTCGCTGCTCATGCGTGCGCTGCTTTGCTTCTTTATATGGGTAAAGACGTCGTCGTGAATCGGTGTGTTGGCACGGTCGATCGTCACGCCTTCGCGTGGGGTCCAGCCGCCGCTGGCCAGGTGCTCCAGGGCGGAGTCCACGCCAAACCGGCCGAACACGCCGCCGTCCTGGCGGTTGTACAGCGAGAAGTGGGAGGCGAGCGCTTCGCGTTTTTTCGGGTCCTGGGCCTGGTTCACGACCCACTGGTCCAGCTGCTTGAGCGAGTCGAAGCGCAGAAACGCCGGGGTGGCGCCGGGTACGTAAAGGATCTGCGTGCCATCGCGGCGCTGGTTGAACGAGACTTTCTGGCCCGGCTCCACGGCGGTGAAGCGCACGATATCGCTGGCGCCCCAGCCGTTGATATCGAATTCATGGGCCTGCACGAGGCCTTTTGCGGGGACTTGGGCGCGCAACTGGGCCACGCTCAGCGGCGCGTGTTCATCCTTGGGCACGTCCGGCACTGCGTTCATCAGCAGCTCGTAATCGCGGCGGGTAAACCGCTGCTCGGGTGGCTGCAACGCCCGTTCGGCGGGCGAACGCGCCTGTTGCTCCTTGAGCTGCTTGCGGGCCTGGGCAATGAACTCGCCTTTGAGGACGGCGCGGTAATCGTCGCCGTGGGTGCTCCAAAAGCGTTGGATTTTCTGGTCCATCTGCGCCTGGAAATCGGTTTTCCAACTGGTGTGCATCAGTTGGGACGGCGCCAGGGGGAATTCATTGCGCTGGCCATACCCACCCTTGTCACTTTGGCCAGGCCCGTCGGTGTAAAGACCGGCCTCGAGGTCCAGGTTGCCGGGCACCCAGTCATGCTCGGAAAAGTTTTTCAGCAACGCGTCCGGCAAGCGCAACGACGACACCGGTTCCTCAAAATTATGCGTCCAGCCGGTCATGGTGTTGCCCGATTGGGCATTCGCGAAGCGGTTGAGGTAGAGCGTGTCGGCATCGACGTGCTGGCCGGTCAATTTCAGGATGAGGGCTTCGGCCCATTTTTTTGCTTCGACGCGCGTATTGGGCAGGGTCTGGGCCACCTCGGTGGTCAGCTGTTTATAGGCCAGTACTTGGGGCAGGGTGCGATAGAACCGGGCGGCGTTTTGTTTGTGCGTCTCCAGGGCCTGGGCCGAACGGTGGGCGGCCGGGCGCAGGCGGTCGTCGGGGGAGAGCGGGTCGAAGGCTTTGCTGTGTTCCAGCCGCCGGATTTGCGCACGGGCCTGGGTGGGGTTAGTGGGGAGCGGTTCGCCGTGGAAACTGGCCACCTGTTTGGCCCGCACTTCGACGAAGTCAGGCCCCAGTTGTACCCGCAACCGATCGCCCGGCACCGGCACCAGCACCTTGGCGATGCTCAGCAACGGGCGGGAAATTTGCCCCCAGCCCGAACTGTCGGTGAGGGAAAACGACTTCATCGTGCCCTCTACGCTGGCAACCATGGCGCCGGTGGCCGGGTTGACAGTAAGCGTGTGGGGCTCGATGTTTTGCTCGCGCAGCCAGTGTTTCACCAGCGGATGTTCCAGCTGCGCCCGGTACAGGTCCAGCCATTGGCCCAGCAGGCTCTGCGGTGGAACTTTGATCAAGCCCGCCTTGTTGTGCACGATTTTGCGCTGCACGGCGGCGAGGTAAGCCTCCACCAGGGCCATTTCTGCGGGCGAACCGTTGGCGCGCGCGGGCGGCGGCACTTCGTCGCTCGCCTGCACGGGCACTTCGGCAATCGGCCCCCGGGTGGGTGCGAGCGCATGGGTATGGGGTGTGTTGAGCGATACAGACATTGCTTGGGTTCTCGAAAAAAGGATACGGGCCGGCAATGCGCTCCCTGCGGGCCGGGGCGGTAGTTATGTATCGAGAACCGGGGGGTTGATTCCAACGAAAGTAACGCAGGGTATGACCAGGCAATCGTCCAAAAAAAACGGCGCGTCCCTGAGGGGCGCGCCGTTGGTGGTGTCACCGTAAGGGCTTATTGCAGCACTTCGATCACACCGTCGGCACTCATGTTGACCTGGCTGGTGCCCGCTTCCACCTCAGGCGTGGGCGCCGAGTCCATCGCGGCGGCCTTGAGCATCATGCCGGCCCCACGGCCGTAGGGCTGTGGGTAACCGTTGGTGTTGAAGTTCAGGTTGACGATCTTGTAACCCTTGCCGCCCAGCGCATCGGTCGCCAGTTGCGCGCGGGCCTTGAAGGCGGCCACGGCTTCCTTGAGCAGGGCGTCTTCGCTGGTCTTGCGGGTCTTGTCGTCGATGGCGAAGTCCATGCTGTCCATCTTCAGGGTGGTCAGCAGGTCGCCGGTGAGCTTGGACAGGGCCGGGAAGTCGGCGCTTTCCAGGCGCAGCTCGGCGCGTTCACGCCAGCCGGTGATCTTCTGGTTCTTGTTGTCGTAGATCGGGTAGCTGTTGCGGCTGCCCTGGCGCAGGGTCACGGCCTTGACTTCGCGGGCCTGGCCCAGGGCCTTGTTCAGGGTGGTGGTGATTTCGGCGGCAAGCTTGGCCGGGTCTGCGTTCTGCGACTCGGTGTAGAGGGTGACGATCATTTTGTCGCGCGCCACTTCCTGGCTGACTTCGGCCCGCAGGGAGATCTGGTTGTAGTGCAGCTCTTCAGCCGCCATGGCCGGCAGGCTGGCGAGGGCGGTGGCGCCGAGGGTGATGAGGGCTGCGCTGCGAATCAAACGTGACATGGAAACTCCTTGAGGTATTCGTGATCGGTATGACTGTAGACGTAGGGGGTGGGTTCATCGGGTTAAAGGGAGAAAGTTTTTAATGGCGCGCGGCATGCGGCGGACGTGCGCCGGTTTGCCGCTGCGTCAAACAGCCACACACGCCATGCCAGCGTGCCGCTTCGTTTATACTCGCTGCGATCCGCCTGCTGCGCTCACCGGGAGAGCTCATGCTCGCTGCCGTAAAACTGACCTCCGCCACTCGCCAGAACCTTTGGCGCCTGACGTTTATCCGCATTCTGGTGCTGGCCGCGCAGGCCGGTTCCGTCGGCCTTGCCTATTGGTTCGACCTGCTGCCCCTGCCGTGGCTGCAACTGGCGGTGACGCTGGTGTTTTCCACGGTGTTGTGTGTGTTTACCGCGATTCGCCTGCGCACCACCTGGCCGGTCACCGAGCTTGAGTACGCCCTGCAACTGGCCTGCGACCTGTTTATCCACAGTGTGTTGCTGTATTTCTCCGGCGGCTCCACCAACCCCTTCGTCTCCTATTACCTGGTGCCCCTGACCATCGCGGCGGTGACCCTGCCGTGGCGTTATTCGGTGGTGTTGTCCGGTATTGCGCTGGCCCTGTACACCTTGCTGCTGGCGCAGTTCTACCCGCTGCAAACGTTCCCCATCGCCCGGGAAAACCTGCAGATCTACGGGATGTGGCTGAGCTTTGCATTGTCTGCTGCCGTCATCACGTTTTTTGCCGCGCGCATGGCCGAAGAGCTGCGCCGCCAGGAAGAACTGCGCGCCATTCGCCGCGAAGAAGGCCTGCGCGACCAGCAACTGCTGGCTGTGGCCACCCAGGCGGCCGGCGCGGCCCATGAGCTGGGCACGCCGCTGGCGACCATGAGCGTGTTGCTCAACGAAATGACCCAGGACCATCACGACCCCGCCCTGCAGGACGACCTGAGCGTGCTGCGTGAACAGGTCAAGCAATGCAAGCAAACCTTGCAGCAACTGGTGCGCGCCGCCGAGGCCAACCGCCGCCTGGCCGTGCAAATGCAGGACGTGACCCACTGGCTGGACGAGGCCGTGAACCGTTGGCACCTGATGCGGCCCGAAGCCAGTTACCGTTTCCAGTTGCTGGGGCAGGGCACCGTGCCGCGCCTGGCGCCGCCGCCGGACCTGACCCAGGCGTTGCTGAACCTGCTCAACAATGCGGCCGACGCGTGCGCCGAAGGCCTGGAAGTGAACCTGGACTGGGACGTCGAGAACATCACCATCAGCATTCGCGACCACGGCGCGGGCGTGCCGCTGGCCATCGCCGAGCAGATCGGCAAACCCTTCTTTACCACCAAGGGCAAAGGTTTCGGCCTGGGCCTGTTCTTGAGCAAGGCGAGCGTGACCCGCGCTGGCGGCTCAGTGAAACTCTACAGTCATGAGGAAGGCGGCACGCTTACCGAGCTGCGCCTGCCCCGTGTCGCACGAGGAGATATCGATGAGTGACGAGATCCAAGTCGAAGGCGAAGACCTGCCGCACCTGTTGCTGGTGGATGACGACGCCACCTTCACCCGCGTGATGGCGCGCGCCATGAGCCGCCGGGGGTTTCGCGTGAGCACCGCAGGTTCGGCCGAAGAAGGCCTGATCCTGGCCCAGCAGGACCTGCCGGACTACGCCGCGCTGGACCTGAAAATGGACGGCGATTCGGGCCTGGTGCTGCTGCCCAAGCTGCTGGAGCTGGACCCGGAAATGCGCGTGCTGATCCTCACCGGGTACTCAAGCATCGCCACCGCCGTTGAGGCGATCAAGCGTGGCGCCTGCAATTACCTGTGCAAGCCGGCCGACGCCGACGATGTGCTGGCCGCGTTGCTCTCCGAGCACGCCGACCTCGACACCCTGGTGCCGGAAAACCCCATGTCGGTGGACCGCCTGCAATGGGAGCATATCCAGCGCGTGCTGACCGAGCACGAAGGCAACATCTCGGCCACGGCCCGCGCCTTGGGCATGCACCGGCGTACCTTGCAGCGCAAGCTGCAAAAGCGTCCGGTCAGGCGCTGAACGGCGACTGAACAATTTGCGTCAGGCTGCACGGAGCCCCGAGCCGATCCTCTATGATCGGCTCCAAGCCTGTTCTTTATTTCCTAGCGAGCCTGAACAATGAACCAGAACGCTGAATATCGCGCGGTCAACGACGCGGTGCATGGGCAATTTCTACCTAAGGTCTGGCGGCTGATCACCCCTTATTGGCGCAGCGAGGAGAAAGGCCAGGCATGGCTGCTGCTGTTGGTGGTATTGGGGTTATCGCTGTTCAGCGTGGCCGTGTCCGTGTGGTTCAACAGCTGGAACCGCGACTTTTACAACGCCCTGGAAAAGAAAGACTACGACGCCTTTGCCCACCTGTTGATGTACTTCAGCGTGATCGCCGTGGTGTCGATCGTGACCGGTGTGTTCACGTCTTACTTGCAGCAGATGCTCACCATCCGCTGGCGCCGCTGGCTCACCGAGGTGTATTTCGCCAAATGGCTGGGCCAGAAGAACTACTACCACCTGGAAAACAGCGGCTACACCGACAACCCCGACCAGCGTATCTCCGAAGACCTTAATTCGTTCACCAGCAGCACCCTGGGCCTGGGGCTGGGGTTTATCAGCAACCTGGTGAGCCTGGTGTCGTTCTCGGTGATTTTGTGGGGCGTGTCCGGCAGTATCGAGATCTGGGGCATTACCATTCCCGGCTACATGTTCTGGGCCGCGCTGGTGTATGCGGTGGTGGGCAGTTGGCTGACCCACCTGATCGGTCGCCGCCTGATCGGCTTGAGCAACCGCCAGCAGCGCTTTGAAGCCGACTTGCGCTTTAGCCTGGTGCGGGTTCGCGAAAACGCTGAAAGCATTGCGCTGTTCAACGGCGAGCCTAACGAGCGCCAGCACCTGAGCGCACGGTTTGGCCTGGTGTGGAGCAATTTCTGGAGCATCATGCAGCTCAAGAAGCGCCTGAATTTTTTCACCAGTGGTTATGCACAGATCGCGATCATCTTTCCCTTTGTGGTGGCCGCGCCGCGTTATTTCTCCGGCAAGATCGAGCTGGGTGGGCTGATGCAGGTGGCCAATGCGTTTGGCAGCGTGCAGGGCAGCCTGAGCTGGTTTGTGGAGGCGTACACCACCCTGGCCAGTTGGCGTGCCACCTGTGACCGGTTGCTGAGTTTCGGCCAGGCGATGGACGAAAACGAAGGCCGTCGCATGGGCATCGGCCTTCAGCGCGAAGGCGCGTCGGTGCAGGTGCGCGATCTGGATTTGAACCTGGCGGACGGTCGTCATCTGCTCACCGGGGCGAACCTCGCTGTTGCCCCGGGGGAGCGCGTGATGCTCAGCGGCCGCTCCGGCAGTGGCAAAAGTACGTTGCTGCGGGCCATGGGGGATTTATGGCCCAACGGGCACGGCAATATTCGGTTACCGGCAGAGCGTTATCTGTTCCTGCCGCAAAAGCCGTATCTGCCGATTGGCACGTTGCGCGAGGTGTTGAGTTATCCACAGCCCGCCGACAGCTACCCGGTAGAACGTTATGCACAGGTGCTGCAGATCTGCCGCCTGGCGCACTTGAGTTCGCGCCTGGATGAGGCCAATCACTGGCAGCGTATGTTGTCGCCCGGTGAGCAGCAGCGGCTGGCCTTTGCCCGTGCGTTGTTGTTCAAGCCTCAGTGGTTGTACATGGACGAGGCCACCTCGGCCATGGATGAAGAGGACGAAGCCGCCTTGTATCAGGCGCTGATCGATGAGCTGCCGGGGCTGAGTATCGTGAGTGTCGGCCATCGCAGCAGCCTCAAGCGTTTCCACGGGCGGCATGTGCGAATCGAAGGCGGGCAGCTTCAGGAGCAGGTTTCTTGAGGCCCGTGCACGGCTATTAAAAAACCCGGCTGATCGTGTGATCAGCCGGGCTTCTTTACGCCTTTAAACCCGTTACTTCTTCAAGCCGTAATGCTCGTCCAGCATGCCTGGAGCGTTCGGCGTCTTGGGCGCGTAGTCCCGTGGCGGTTCCTGGTTTTCCCGTGGCGGGGTCAGGCGTTCGCGCGGGGTTTGCACCGCATCGGAATGCAGCGCAGCCAGCAGGCGCTGGCGGGTGATGTCGTCCAGGGCCAGGCGGTTGGCGCCCTCGGCGAGGTGATCCTGTACTTCCTGATAGCTCTGGGTGAGCTTTTTGACCAGGGTCGCGGTGCTGTTGAAGTGGGTAACAACCTCGTTCTGATAACTGTCAAAACGTTCCTGAATGTCATCCAGCTGACGCTGCGTGCGGTTAGGCGCGGCGTTGGGCAGCAGGCGGGCAACCAGGAAACCAATGGCGACACCGGCAACCAGGGCAAGAGTCGGCAACAACCAAACTAAGAGCGAGTGTTCCACGAGTCCTTCCTCTATAAACGACTTTGCTTTACGTTAACGGCTCGGACCTGCGCTGTATACCGCGACGTGACGTATCGCGGCGCTCAGGCACAGACTTTTAGCTAGACGAGTCGACCCTTTGAGAGGTCACGGAGTTCATTCCTTGCTGATGCGCGAAACCCCTGTTTTCATCGATGGCCCGGTGGGTCAACTCGAAGCCCTGTACCTGGATCACCCCGAGCCACGTGGCCTGGCGCTGATCTGTCACCCTAACCCGGTGCAGGGCGGCACCATGCTCAACAAAGTGGTGTCGACCCTGCAACGCACGGCCCGCGATGCCGGTTTGATTACCTTGCGTTTCAACTACCGTGGCGTGGGCGCCAGCGTCGGCAGCCACGACATGGGCAGCGGTGAAGTGGACGATGCCGAAGCGGTGGCCACGTGGCTGCGGGAAAAACATCCCGACTTGCCGATCACCCTGCTGGGGTTTTCTTTTGGTGGTTTTGTTGCCGCAAGTCTGGGCGGTCGCCTGGAGGCCAAGGGCGAAACGTTAAGCCACCTGTTCATGGTGGCCGCGGCGGTCATGCGCTTGCGTGACCAGGACGTGCTGCCACAGAACTGCCCGCTGACCCTGATCCAGCCCGAAACCGACGAGGTCGTGGAGCCGCAGGTCGTCTACGACTGGTCGGCCGCCCTCAAACGCCCCCATGAGCTGCTGAAAGTGGCAGAATGCGGACACTTTTTTCACGGCAAGCTCACCGATCTGAAGGATCTGGTGCTGCCACGCCTTTCAAATTGATAGCAGTCCGATAAGCGATTACCCATGACGACGCGTACCCGAATCCTCACCGGCATCACCACCACCGGCACCCCGCACCTGGGCAACTACGCCGGTGCCATCCGCCCGGCGATCCTCGCCAGCCAGGACGTCAATGCCGACTCGTTCTACTTCCTGGCCGACTACCACGCCCTGATCAAGTGCGACGACCCGCAGCGCATCCAGCGCTCGCGCATGGAAATCGCCGCGACCTGGCTGGCCGGTGGCCTGGATGTGAACCGGGTGACGTTCTATCGTCAGTCCGACATCCCGCAAATCCCCGAGCTGACCTGGCTGCTGACCTGCGTGGCGGCCAAGGGCCTGCTCAACCGCGCGCACGCCTACAAGGCGTCGGTGGACAAAAACCTGGAAAACGGTGAAGACCCGGACGCGGGTATCAGCATGGGCCTGTACAGCTACCCGGTGCTGATGGCGGCGGACATCCTGATGTTCAACGCCCACAAAGTGCCGGTGGGCCGTGACCAGATCCAGCACGTGGAAATGGCCCGCGACATCGGCCAGCGTTTCAACCACCTGTTCGGCAACGGCAAGGAATTCTTTGCCATGCCCGAAGCGCTGATCGAAGAAAGCGTGGCCACCTTGCCGGGCCTGGACGGTCGCAAGATGTCCAAGAGCTACGACAACACCATCCCGTTGTTCACCAGCGCCAAAGACATGAAAGACGCGATCTCGCGCATCGTCACCGACTCCCGCGCCCCGGGCGAGGCGAAAGACCCGGACAACGCGCACCTGTTCACCCTGTTCCAGGCGTTCGCGACCCCGGCCCAGGAAGCGGAATTTCGCAACGACTTGCTGCAAGGCCTGGGCTGGGGCGAGGCCAAGGCCCGTCTGTTCCAGTTGCTGGACGGCCAGTTGGGTGAAGCCCGTGAGCGCTACCATCAATTGATGTCGCGCCCAGACGACATGGAAGACCTGTTGCTGATAGGGGCCCAAAAGGCCCGTGCGGTGGCGGCGCCGTTCCTGGCCGAGCTGCGTGAAGCGGTAGGCTTGCGCTCGTTTGTCACCCAGGCGGCGGTGGTGGCCGACACCAAAAAGAAAGCGGCGAAGGCTGCGCGTTTTGTCAGCTTCCGTGAGGACGACGGCAGCTTCCGCTTCCGCCTGCTGGCCGCCGATGGCGAGCAACTGCTGCTGTCGCGCCATTTTGCCGACGGTAAAACGGCGGGTGCCGTGACCAAGCAACTGCAGTCGGGCGCCGCCCTGGACGTGCGCAGCCAAGCCACCGGCTTCAGCGTATGGCTGGACGATGCCGCCGTGGCCGACAGCGCCGAATTTGCCGACAGCGCCGCGCGCGATGCCGCCATTGAAGCCTTGCGCGTCGCATTGACCCCCCTTGAGAATTAACCTGACAAAGGGTTAATTGCCATTATCCAGGGCCGTCGCTACAGTGACGGCCCGTTTTTGTTGCCTTGCTAACGAATTATGACGCCCCTAGAACGATATCAAGCTGATCTGAAACGCCCCGATTTCTTCCATGACGCAGCCCAGGAAACGGCGGTGCGTCATTTGCAGCGCCTGTACGACGACCTGATCGCGGCGTCGAACAACAAGCCAGGGATGCTCAGCAAGCTGTTTGGCAAGAAAGACCACGCACCGGTCAAAGGCCTGTACTTCTGGGGTGGCGTGGGCCGGGGCAAGACCTACCTGGTCGACACCTTCTTTGAAGCGCTGCCGTTCAAGGAAAAGGTCCGCACCCACTTCCACCGCTTCATGAAGCGCGTGCACGAAGAGATGAAGACCCTCACCGGCGAAAAGAACCCGTTGACGATCATCGCCAAGCGGTTCGCCCAGGAAGCGCGGGTGATTTGCTTCGATGAATTCTTTGTGTCCGACATCACCGACGCCATGATCCTGGGCACCTTGATGGAAGAGCTGTTCAAGAACGGCGTGACCCTGGTCGCCACCTCGAACATCGTGCCCGACGGTTTGTACAAGGACGGCCTGCAACGCGCGCGTTTCCTGCCGGCCATCGCGCTGATCAAACAGAACACCGACATCGTCAACGTCGACAGCGGCGTGGATTACCGTCTGCGTCACCTTGAGCAAGCGGAGTTGTTTCACTTCCCGCTCAACGAGGCGGCCCATGAAAGCCTGCGCAAGAGTTTCAAGGCGCTGACGCCGGAATGCACCAAGGCCGTGGAAAACGATGTGCTGATGATCGAGAACCGCGAGATCAAGGCGCTGCTCACCTGTGACGACGTGGCCTGGTTCGATTTTCGCGCCTTGTGCGACGGCCCGCGCAGCCAGAACGACTACATCGAGCTGGGCAAGATCTTCCACGCCGTGATCGTCAGCGGCGTGGAGCAGATGAGCGTCACTACCGATGACATCGCGCGGCGCTTTATCAACATGGTCGATGAGTTCTACGACCGTAACGTGAAGCTGATCATCTCGGCAGAAGTCGAGCTCAAGGACCTGTACACAGGGGGGCGTTTGACCTTCGAGTTCCAGCGCACCCTGAGCCGGTTGCTGGAGATGCAGTCCCACGAGTTCCTCTCGCGGGCGCACAAGCCTTAAACCAGAAAGCCCGCAGCCGATGCGGGCTTTTTTTTATTGGGCGCGTGTCAGGCCGCTTGCTGGAACTGCTGGCGGTACTGGTTCGGTGACAGCTCGGTGTGCTGCCTGAACAGGCGTGCGAAGAAACTGGCGTCGTCATAGCCCACCTCGTAACTGATGGTCTTGATGCTTTTGCGGCTGCCCGACAGCAGGCCTTTTGCCGTCTCGATCCGCAGTCGTTGCAGGTAGTGCAGCGGTTTGTCCCCGGTGGCCGTCTGAAAGCGCCGCATGAAGTTACGAATGCTCATGCCGTGTTCCCGGGCCACGTCTTCAAAGCGGAACTTGTCGGCAAAGTGTTCCTCCAGCCAGTGCTGGATCTGCAGGATGATCACGTCCTGATGCAGTTTTTGCCCGCCAAACCCGATGCGGCCGGGGGCGTAGCTGCGCTGGACTTCGTACAGGATGTCGCGGGCCACGGCCTGGGCGATGTTGGCGCCGCAGAACCGTTCGATAAGGTAAATATAGAGGTCGCAGGCCGAGGTCGTGCCACCGGCGCAGTAGAGGTTGTCGGCGTCGGTCAGGTGCTTGTCCTGGTTCAGTTGCACCGTGGGAAAGCGTTCGCTGAAGGCCTTGAAAAAGCGCCAATAGGTGGTCGCCTCCTTGCCGTCCAGCAAGCCGGCCTCCGCCAGCCAGAACACCCCGGTGGCTTCGCCGCAGAGCACGGCGCCGCGGGCGTGTTGTGCACGTAGCCACGGCAAGACCTGGGGGTAGCGTTGGCACAGGGTGTCGAAGTCGTCCCAGAAGGCTGGGAGCACGATGATGTCGGCGTCTTCCAGCGCGCCGTCCACCGGCATGATCACATCGCTGAAGCTGCACACCGGCTGCCCGTCGGGGCTGACCAGGCGGGTTTCGAATACGGGTTTGAGGCCCAGGCCCTGTTGCTTGCCATACCGCAGGCTGGCGAGGTGGAAGAAGTCCTTGGCCTGCATGAGGGTCGAAGCGAATACCCGGTCAATGGCCAGAATGCTGACGCGCCGCAAGGGCGTGGAGATGTGGTTCGACATATTTCAATTTATTCTTATAGGGGAAAGTGGTCACCAGACGGCTGGATCGTCTTATTTTTTGGTGCGGGTGTCCAGTGTCCCGTGATGTCGCTGCGTCTTGAGCAGGGTGGTCAGGTTTTAGGGGAGGAGGGGGCATGTGTGGCAGGCCCCGCCGGGTGGGAGCGGGGCCTGTGTGCGAGGGGCAATCAGGGGGCAGGGTTTGGATGGTCCTTTTGGATCGCTTCAATACCGGCCAGCACTTCGCTGGACAGCTTGAGCTCAGCGCTGGCGAGGTTGCTCTCCAACTGCTCCAGGGTCGTGGCGCCGATGATGTTGCTGGTCAGGAAGCGTTGCTGCGTGACAAATGCCAGGGCCATCTGGGCCGGGTCCAGGCCGTGCTCGCGGGCCAGCGCCACGTAACGGCTGCACGCTGCTTCGGACTGCGGGTTGAAATAACGGCTGAAACGACTGTACAGACTCAAGCGCGCATTGGCCGGACGGGCGCCGCCTTCGTATTTGCCGGTGAGCATGCCGAACGCCAGGGGCGAATAGGCCAAAAGGCCGCAGTGTTCGCGGATGGCGACTTCTGCCAGGCCCACTTCAAAACTGCGGTTGAGCAGGCTGTAGGGGTTCTGGATCGACACGGCGCGACTCCAGCCACGGGCCTCGGCCAGGGCCAGGAACTTCATGGCGCCCCACGGGGTTTCGTTGGACAGGCCGATGTGGCGGATTTTGCCGGCGCGAACCTGGTCGTCGAGCACTTCCAAGGTTTCTTCCAGTGGGGTCACGTCGTCTTCTTCCACATGGTTGTAGCCCAGCTGCCCGAAGAAATTGGTGCGCCGCTCCGGGGCGTGCAATTGGTAGAGGTCGATCCAGTCGGTTTGCAGGCGCTGGAGGCTGGCGTCCAGCGCCTCGACGATCTGCTGGCGGTTGAACTTGAGGTTGCCGCCGCGGATGTGGTTGACGTTGTTGCCGGGGCTGGTGATCTTGGTGGCCAGGATCCAGTTGGCGCGATCGCCCCGGCGCTTGAAGTAGTTGCCGATGCAGCGTTCGGTGGCGCCGAAGTTTTCACCGTTGGGCGGCACGGGGTACATTTCTGCGGTGTCGATGAAATTGACGCCCGCCGCTTTGGCCCGCTCGATTTGCGCGAAGGCCTCTGGCTCGCTGTTCTGCTCGCCCCAGGTCATGGTGCCCAAGGCTATCGCGCTTACATTCAGATCGGTCCGGCCCAGCTTTCGATAGTCCATCAGGTGCTCCTTGCGGGAAAACAGCCATAAAAGCAGGTTGAATTTTTTTTCGCAATCTGCATAATTGCCCACCTCTTTCTGCAGTGGAAGTGATGCGCCGCCTGCCGAAGAATCTTGCCGTTGAACGGACGCGCCGACCCGAGCCCCCGATAGCGTCTGTATCCGGCTGCCTTTGACCTTGTCAAAGTACGCACTATTCAGTAAGATCCGCCGTCTAAATTTACAGGCGGCCCCTGAGGCTATTAAAGAATGACAACTTTTACTGCAAAACCGGAAACAGTTCAGCGCGACTGGTTTGTCGTCGACGCTGCTGGTCAGACCCTGGGTCGTCTGGCCACCGAAGTCGCCAGCCGTCTGCGTGGCAAGCACAAGCCTGAGTACACCCCGCACGTTGACACCGGTGACTACATCATCGTTATCAACGCTGAGCAGGTTCGTGTAACCGGTAACAAAGCCAGCGACAAAATGTACTACCGTCACTCCGGTTTCCCAGGCGGTATCAAGTCTTCGAACTTCGAAGGCCTGATTGCCAAGAAGCCTGAAGCCCCGATCGAGATCGCGGTCAAAGGTATGCTGCCGAAGGGCCCACTGGGTCGCGACATGTATCGCAAGCTGAAAGTCTATGCGGGCGCTGCTCACCCTCATGCTGCTCAGCAGCCCCAAGAACTGAAGTTTTAACGGAATAGTTCATTATGTCGGCGACTCAAAATTACGGCACTGGCCGTCGCAAAACCGCAACCGCACGCGTTTTCCTGCGTCCGGGCACTGGTAACATCTCGATCAACAACCGTTCCCTGGACGTGTTCTTCGGCCGCGAAACTGCCCGCATGGTAGTTCGTCAGCCGCTGGAACTGACCGAGACCGTTGAAAAGTTCGACATCTACGTCACTGTTGCTGGTGGCGGTGTAAGTGGTCAAGCTGGCGCAATCCGCCACGGCATCACTCGCGCGCTGATGAGCTACGACGAAACCCTGCGCAGCGCTCTGCGCAAAGCTGGCTTCGTTACTCGCGACGCCCGTGAAGTTGAACGTAAGAAAGTCGGTCTGCGTAAAGCGCGTAAGCGTCCGCAGTACTCCAAGCGTTAATTCGCTTTTACGTTCCAGAAAACGCCCAGCCTCCTCACGGAGCTGGGCGTTTTTTATTGCCTGCTGTTTATCCGCAACTTTTTTAGCGTGACAACTTGCCACATCCGTAGACCCCCTATACTACAAGGCTTAGAGCCATGGCCGGGGTAATCACCTTGTCAGGTGTGTGGGTTTTCATTACCATCTCGGCAAAAATTTTATAAGCGAAGATTCACTACTTAGTAGACGCCTGATTTAACAGGCCACAAAGCTGATGGGAGAGGACTGAATGAGCAATGACGGCGTGAATGCAGGCCGGCGTCGCTTCTTGGTAGCAGCCACATCCGTGGTGGGTGCTGCAGGAGCGGTGGGGGCTGCGGTCCCGTTCGTGGGGTCATGGTTTCCCAGCGCCAAGGCGAAAGCCGCAGGCGCACCGGTGAAGGTGAATGTCGGCAAGATTGATCCAGGCCAGCAAATGATTGCTGAGTGGCGCGGTCAGCCCGTGTTCATCGTTCGTCGTACTGAGGAAATCCTGGGAAATCTGAAGAAAATCGAAGATCGCTTGTCCGATCCCGACTCGAAGAATTCCGACCAGCCCGCTTACGTCGATAAGGAAATGCGCTCGATCAAGCCAGAAATTCTGCTGCTGATCGGTATCTGCACCCACTTGGGGTGCTCCCCCACCTTCCGCCCGGAAGTGGCGCCCGCAGACTTGGGCAAAGACTGGGTCGGTGGCTACTTCTGCCCTTGCCACGGCTCTCACTACGACCTCGCCGGCCGTGTCTTCAAGTCGCAACCCGCCCCCTTGAACCTGCCAGTGCCGCCGCACAAGTACGAGTCTGACAGCGTCATTGTCATTGGCGAAGACACGGAGAAAGCGTGATGAGCAAGTTCATGGATTGGGTCGATGCGCGCTTTCCCGCCACCAAAATGTGGGAAGACCACCTCAGCAAGTATTACGCGCCGAAAAACTTCAACTTCTTCTACTTCTTTGGCTCCCTGGCCTTGCTGGTGCTGGTCAACCAGATCATCACCGGTGTGTGGCTGACGATGAGCTACACCCCGTCGGCGGAAGAGGCGTTCGCCTCCGTCGAATACATCATGCGCGACGTCGAGTACGGCTCGATCCTGCGACTGCTGCACTCCACCGGCGCCTCGGCGTTCTTCATCGTGGTTTATCTGCACATGTTCCGTGGCCTGCTCTACGGTTCGTACCAGAAGCCGCGTGAGCTGGTGTGGCTGTTCGGCATGCTGATCTACCTGGCGCTGATGGCCGAAGCCTTCATGGGTTACCTGCTGCCGTGGGGCCAGATGTCGTACTGGGGCGCCCAGGTGATCATCTCGCTGTTTGGCGCGATCCCGGTGATCGGCAACGACCTCACCCAGTGGATCCGGGGTGACTACCTGATCTCGGGCATCACCCTGAACCGCTTCTTCGCCCTGCACGTGGTGGCCTTGCCCATCGTGATCCTGGGCCTGGTGGTGCTGCACATCCTGGCGCTGCACGAAGTGGGTTCCAACAACCCGGACGGCGTGGATATCAAGAAGCACAAGGACGAAAACGGCGTACCGCTGGACGGCATTCCGTTCCATCCGTACTACACCGTCAAGGACATCGTCGGCGTGGTGGTCTTCCTGTTTATCTTTTGCTCGATCGTGTTCTTTTTCCCGGAGATGGGCGGTTATTTCCTGGAAAAACCCAACTTTGAGCAGGCCAACGCCTTCAAGACGCCCGAGCACATTGCCCCGGTCTGGTACTTCACGCCGTTCTACGCGATCTTGCGGGCCATCCCCGACAAGCTCATGGGCGTCATCGCCATGGGCGCCGCCATTGCCGTGCTGTTCGTGTTGCCCTGGCTCGACCGAAGCCCGGTCAAGTCCATGCGCTACAAGGGCTGGATGAGCAAGATCTGGCTGTGGGTGTTCTGCATCTCGTTCGTGATCCTGGGCGTGTTGGGCGTACTGGCGCCTACCCCCGAGCGCACGCTGCTGTCGCAGGTCTGCACCTTCCTGTACTTCGCCTACTTCATTCTGATGCCGTTCTACACCCGGCTCGAGAAGACCAAACCGGTTCCGGAAAGGGTGACTGGCTGATGAAAAAATTATTTGCTGCATTTATTTTGGCGGCCCTGCCCATGCTGTCCTTTGCGGCCGAGCACGGCGCAGAGCTGGAAAAAGTCGATATCGACGTGTCCGACAAGGCCGCGATGCAAGATGGCCTGCGCACGTTCGCCAACTACTGCATGGGCTGCCACAGCGCCAAGTTCCAGCGCTACGAGCGGGTGGCCGACGACTTGGGCATCCCCCATGACGTGATGCTCAGCCACGCGGTGTTCACCGGCGCCAAGATCGGCGACCACATGAACATCGGCATGCAGCCCGCCGACGCCAAGACCTGGTTCGGCGCCGCGCCGCCGGACCTGACCCTGGTCGCCCGCGTGCGCGGCACTGATTGGCTTTATGGCTACCTCAAGTCGTTCTACGAAGACCCGGCGCGCCCCTACGGCGTGAACAACAAGGTCTTCCCGAACGTGGGCATGCCTAACGTGCTGGTGGGCCTGCAAGGTCGCCAGGTGGTGGGCTGCAAGCAGGTGCAAATCATCGAGGACGGCAAGAAGCAATACGACCCGCTGACCGGCACGCCCCTGACCCATGAGGCCTGCGACCAGTTGACCATCGTGCCCAAGACCGGCTCGCTGACCGAGGAGCAGTTCGACGAGAAGGTCAAGAACCTGGTGACCTTCCTCGCCTACTCGGCCAACCCGGTCAAACTGCAGCATCAGCGCATCGGCACCTACGTGCTGCTGTACCTGGCGTTCTTCTTTGTCTTCGCTTATCTGCTCAAGCGTGAGTACTGGAAAGACGTCCATTGACCCACTGGTAAGTAATTGCTGTTAATCTTGCGCGCCCGGCGGCATCTGCACTCCCGCCGGGCGTGCTCGTTTTTGAGCGTTCAACATTTCAACAAGCGAGGAGGACCGCCATGGGCGTGACCAATCGGTTGGCCTGTTACTCCGACCCCGCCGACCACTATTCCCACCGGGTGCGCATCGTACTGGCAGAGAAGGGTGTCAGCGCCGAGATCATCAGCGTGGAGGCGGGCCGTCAGCCGCCAAAACTGATCGAAGTGAACCCTTACGGTAGCTTGCCGACCCTGGTCGATCGTGACCTGGCGTTGTGGGAGTCGACCGTGGTGATGGAATACCTGGATGAGCGTTACCCGCATCCGCCTTTACTGCCGGTGTACCCCGTTGCACGGGCCAACAGCCGCCTGCTGATCCATCGGATCCAGCGGGACTGGTGTGGCCTGGTAGACGTGATTCTGGATTCGCGTACCAAAGAGCCCGTCCGCGTGCAGGCGCGCAAGGAATTGCGCGAGAGCCTGACCGGCGTTTCACCGCTGTTCGCCGACAAGCCTTTTTTCCTCAGCGAGGAACAAAGCCTGGTGGACTGCTGCCTATTACCCATACTCTGGCGTTTGCCGATCCTGGGCATTGAACTGCCAAGGCCGGCCAAACCGCTGCTTGATTACATGGAGCGCCAGTTTGCGCGTGAGGCTTTCCAGGCGAGTCTGTCTGGTGTCGAACGCGACATGCGCTAAGGCTTAAGGAGCCGTTGATGAACTCCAATCGACCCTATTTGCTCCGCGCGTTCTACGAGTGGATTGTGGACAACGATTGCACCCCGCACATGGTGGTCAATTCCGAATTTCCGGCGGTCCAGGTGCCGCAGGGTTTTGCCAGCGACGGGCAAATCGTACTGAACATTTCCCCGAGTGCCGTGCGTAACCTGCAGATGAAGAACGAAGCCGTCAGCTTTGAAGGGCGTTTCGGCGGTGTGCCGCATTCGCTGTTCGTGCCGCTCGGCGCCGTTCTCGGGATTTACGCCCGGGAAAATGGCGAAGGCATGGTGTTTGACCTGGAGTCGCCCTTTGAAGGGGGTGAAGGTGTTGAGTTGGAAGGGGATGACGACCTGCCGCCAGACACCGAACCACCGCGCCCAAGCGGTCGGCCAAGTCTGAAAGTGGTGAAGTAAGGCTCTCTGATGAGGGTAGGAAAGTGCCTCGGCCCAGCCGGGGCATTTTTTTGCCCGGTGCAACGCGTGGGTCTTGTAGATGAAAGTCATCACAGAACGGTGATCGTACAACCGCCTTGGGCTATCATGCAGGCTTCTTTTGCTCGCCGAGACAGATGATTCATCATGGAAAACGCCAACGCCACCACACGTCTTCCCCGCAAGCGCCGCAGCCTTGCCCAGGAATTGGTCACGGTGTTGTCCGAACAGATCCGCGACGGCCAGCTCAAGCGCGGCGACAAACTGCCCACCGAGTCGGCGATCATGGACGCCCATGGTGTAAGCCGCACCGTGGTGCGTGAAGCCATCTCCCGCCTGCAGGCGGCCGGCCAGGTGGAAACCCGGCACGGTATCGGCACCTTTGTGCTGGACACCCCAAGCCCCAGCGGCTTCAGGATTGACCCGGCCACCGTGGTGACGTTGCGGGATGTATTGGCCATTCTCGAATTGCGCATCAGCCTGGAAGTGGAGTCTGCCGGGCTTGCCGCCCTGCGTCGCAGCGACGAGCAACTGGCGGGCATGCGTGTCGCCCTGGACGCCATGAATGAAGGCACCGCCCACGCCGGTGATGCGGTGGCGTCGGACTTCCAGTTTCACCTGCAGATCGCGCTGTCCACGGGTAACCGTTACTTCACCGACATCATGACTCACCTGGGCACCAGCATTATTCCGCGTACCCGCCTGAACTCTGCACGGTTGGCCCACGACGACCAGCAGCATTACATGGGCCGGCTGAGCCGCGAGCACGAAGAAATCTACGAAGCCATCGCCCGCCAGGATTCGGACGCGGCGCGTGCTGCCATGCGTCTGCACCTCACCAACAGCCGCGAACGGCTGCGCCAGGCCCATGAAGAAGCCGAAGCGCAGCGCGGTTAAACAAGTGGCGAGGGCGCGCCGTGCAACAGGCCGGCCCTCGCAACGTTTGCGTTGCCCTTACGCGGGCGTGTTGGGTTTGTAGTCCTTGAGCAGCAGGTAAGTGCTCCAGCCCCACCAGTCGTTGGTCCACTGCTTGTCATTCAAGTTGTTGACGTCTTTGCGCCGCAGCACCTTGTCGCCTTCCATCTTGAACAGCGGCGCGAAGTTATTCGCCGGGTTTTGTGCCGCGTTCAAGTCCGGCACATGCAGTGGCGCCTTGAAGTTGGCCGGGGAGGGCGCGTTGCCGCTGATGAACGCGTCGAAAATCTCGTCCGCCGAGGCCTGCACCGCACGCTTGACCTGAGTGCGATTGGCTGCGCTGACGCTGTCGAAATAGCGCCCATCGCCGTAGGCCCGCCATTGAACCCCCAGGGCGTTACGGACATTGAGGCCGAACTTGCTGTCTTCATCGTGCATGAAGCGGCTGACCAGCGAACCCAGCTCGCCGGGCGTGACCACGGCGGCCAGCTGTTTGCGAGGGACGCGCAAATGGCCCGACGAGAACAGGTCGGTCAGGAAGTGGTCGGCGAAGCTGTTCATCGCATACGCCAGTTCCAGCGCCTGGGCGGTGCCGGTCTGGTGGGCGACCACCGCTTGCTTGAGTGCCGCCGTGTGGCCCGCCAGGTAAGCCGCCAAGGCCCACTCACCGAAATGATCGGCATTGTCCGCGGCCAGTTTCAGGTAGCGCCCCAATGGCAACAGCGGTGTCGCGGCGCTGCCACCTCCGGTGATGCGGTTCCACTCTTCGGACAACGTATCACCCAGTGCGTCATACGCCTCATGCGGTTCCTTGCCTTCACGGATGGCGCGGTTGATCGCGTCGATCTCCTTTTGCATCACCGCGAGGATCTTGCCGGCCTCCTCCCGCGACGCGGGCAGTACCGCCAAGGTGTTGAAGGCGGCGGTGAAGCGCTGCACCCGATCGGCGGGGGAGGCGCCTTCGTTGATGGATTGCCCGGGGATACCGTAAAAATCCCCGCCCAGGGAGATGATCTGGCCATAGGTCAGCGCCAGGCCGTTGGGCAGGCGCAATTTCACCTGTTTTGCGGGAACTGCCGCGGCGCCCTTGGCCAGGCGCAGCAGCGTATCGTCGCCGATGGCGGTGTGCTCACCCCCGCCAAAACGCTGGGGAATCGGGGTTTTTTCCGGTGCTGCGAGTTCAAGATCTGACATGTTAGCTCCTTGCTATGTCGTAAGAATCTTCCGTTATTACTGTATGTATATACAGTCATTTGGATAATAGGCGAATAATTTCCTACGTAAAGGACGCGGTTTTAAACATGAATCCCGCATGAAGGTTGATGAATTGCAGTTGACGAATCTTTTTATGGTTGTACGATGACGTACGACATCATCAAAACCACTCGTCCCTTCACAACAGAAAGTCTTTTGCCCAGGGTGTTCGAATAATGAATCCACAAGAACTGAAGTCCATCCTCTCCCACGGTCTGCTGTCCTTTCCGGTGACCGACTTCAACGCCCAGGGTGATTTTCACCAGGCGGGTTACATCAAGCGTCTGGAATGGCTCGCGCCCTACGGCGCCACGGCCTTGTTCGCCGCAGGCGGCACCGGTGAGTTCTTCTCCCTGGCGGCCAGCGAATATTCCCAAGTGGTCAAGACCGCCGTGGACACCTGCGCCAGCAGCGTGCCGATTCTGGCCGGTGTCGGCGGCGCGACCCGCCAGGCCATCGAGTACGCTCAGGAAGCCGAGCGTCTTGGCGCCAAGGGCTTGTTGCTGCTGCCGCACTACCTGACCGAAGCCAGCCAGGACGGGGTGGCCGCGCACGTTGAAGCGGTGTGCAAGTCGGTCAACATCGGTGTGGTGGTCTACAACCGTAACGTCTGCCGCCTGACCGCGCCCTTGCTGGAGCGCCTGGCCGAGCGTTGCCCCAACCTGATCGGCTACAAAGACGGCCTGGGCGATATCGAGCTGATGGTGTCGATTCGTCGCCGCCTCGGTGACCGTTTCAGCTACCTCGGCGGCCTGCCGACTGCAGAGGTTTACGCCGCTGCCTACAAGGCCTTGGGCGTTCCGGTGTACTCCTCGGCGGTGTTCAACTTCATCCCGAAAACCGCGATGGACTTCTACCACGCCATCGCCCAGGACGATCACGCTACCGTCGCCAAGATCATCGACGACTTCTTCTTGCCGTACCTGGACATCCGTAACCGCAAGGCCGGTTACGCAGTGAGCATCGTCAAGGCCGGGGCAAAAATCGCCGGCTACGATGCGGGCCCGGTGCGCACGCCGCTGACCGACCTGTTGCCCGAAGAGTACGAAGCCCTCGCCGCGCTGATCGACAAGCAAGGCGCGCAGTAACCCATCACCAAGGCCGCTGAGTGATCAGCGGCCTTTTGCGTCAGGAGAGAAATTCGTGTCCCAAGCCAAGCGTTTTGAAAACTACATCAACGGCCAATGGGTGGCCGGTGCGAACTACTGCACGAACATCAACCCGTCGGATTTGTCGGATGTGATTGGCGAATTTGCCAAGGCGGATGTCGGCCAGGTCCATGAAGCCATCGATGCGGCCCGCGCCGCGTTCCCGGCCTGGTCCACGTCCGGGATCCAGGCGCGCCATGACGCGCTGGACAAGGTCGGCAGTGAAATCCTCGCCCGCCGCGAAGAACTCGGCACGCTGTTGGCCCGTGAAGAGGGCAAGACCCTGCCCGAAGCCATCGGCGAAGTGACCCGCGCCGGTAACATCTTCAAGTTTTTTGCCGGTGAATGCCTGCGCTTGTCCGGTGACTACGTGCCGTCGGTGCGCCCGGGCGTCAACGTTGAAGTCACCCGTGAAGCCCTGGGCGTGGTTGGCCTGATCACCCCGTGGAACTTTCCGATCGCCATCCCCGCCTGGAAAATCGCCCCGGCCCTGGCCTACGGCAACTGCGTGGTACTCAAGCCCGCCGAGCTGGTGCCGGGCTGCGCCTGGGCGCTGGCAGAAATCATCTCCCGCGCAGGCTTCCCCGCCGGTGTGTTCAACCTGGTGATGGGCAGCGGCCGCGTGGTCGGTGACGTGATGGTCAATAGCCCGAAAGTCGACGGCATCAGTTTCACCGGCTCCGTGGGCGTGGGCCGCCAGATCGCGGTCAGCTGCGTGTCGCGCCAGGCCAAGGTGCAACTGGAAATGGGCGGCAAGAACCCGCAAATCATTCTGGATGACGCCGACCTGAAACAGGCCGTCGAGCTGGCGGTACAGAGCGCGTTCTACTCCACCGGCCAGCGGTGCACGGCGTCCAGCCGCCTGATTGTCACGGCCGGTATTCACGACCAGTTCGTGGCGGCCATGGCCGAGCGGATGAAGTCGATCAAGGTCGGCCACGCGCTCAAAAGCGGTACCGACATTGGCCCGGTGGTTTCCCAGGCCCAGTTGGACCAGGACCTCAAATACATCGACATCGGCCAAAGCGAAGGTGCGCGGCTGGTCAGCGGTGGTGGCCTGGTGACGTGCGACACCGAAGGTTACTTCCTGGCGCCGACGCTGTTTGCCGACAGCGACGCGGCAATGCGCATCAGCCGTGAAGAAATCTTCGGCCCGGTGGCCAACGTGGTGCGCGTGGCGGACTACGAAGCGGCGCTGGCGATGGCCAACGACACCGAGTTCGGCCTGTCGGCCGGTATCGCCACCACCTCGCTCAAGTACGCCAACCACTTCAAACGCCACTCCCAGGCCGGGATGGTGATGGTCAATCTGCCGACCGCGGGGGTGGATTACCACGTTCCGTTCGGTGGTCGCAAAGGGTCTTCCTACGGTTCGCGTGAGCAGGGTCGCTACGCGCAAGAGTTCTACACCGTGGTCAAAACCAGCTACATCGGTTCGTAAACGCAGGACCGGCGGCAGCTGCTTCAGGGGGGAGCCGGGCTCCCTCATGAAGTGGCTGGCGCGATATACAATTTGATTACCCGCAAAAAAAATAATTAGTGGGAGTACATCTTCATGCAAGCGACCAAGCCGACCCACGTCCGCTATTTGATCCTGCTCATGCTGTTTCTGGTGACCACGATCAACTACGCCGACCGTGCCACTATCGCCATTGCCGGTTCCAGCCTGCAAAAGGACCTGGGCGTCGACGCCGTCACCCTCGGCTATATCTTTTCTGCATTCGGTTGGGCCTACGTGGCCGGGCAAATCCCCGGCGGCTGGCTGCTGGACCGTTTCGGTTCGAAAAAAATCTACGCCTTGAGCATTTTCACCTGGTCACTGTTCACCGTGCTGCAAGGCTATGTCGGTGAGTTTGGCCTCTCTACCGCCATCGTCGCGCTGTTTATGCTGCGCTTTCTGGTGGGCCTGGCCGAAGCGCCGTCCTTTCCCGGAAATGCCCGTATTGTGGCGGCGTGGTTTCCTACGGCGGAGCGCGGCACGGCGTCGGCCATTTTCAACTCGGCGCAATACTTCGCCACGGTGCTGTTCGCCCCGTTGATGGGCTGGATCGTCTACACCTTTGGCTGGCAGCACGTGTTTATCGTGATGGGCGGCATCGGCATCCTGTTCTCGCTGATCTGGCTGAAACTTATCCACAGCCCGCGCAAACACCCGATGATCAACGACGCGGAATTGCAGTACATCGCCAGCAACGGCGCCATGGTCGACATGGACCAGGACAAGGGCAAAGGTAAAAAAACGGACGGGCCCAAGTGGGATTACATCCGTCAGTTGCTGACCAACCGCATGATGCTGGGCGTGTACCTGGGCCAGTACTGCATCAATGGCATCACCTATTTCTTCCTGACCTGGTTCCCGGTGTACCTGGTGCAGGAGCGTGGCATGACCATCCTCAAGGCGGGCTTCATCGCCTCGTTGCCCGCGATCTGCGGCTTTATCGGGGGCGTGTTGGGCGGGCTGATTTCCGACTGCCTGCTGCGCAAGGGCCATTCGCTGACGTTTGCCCGTAAGGCACCGATCATCGGCGGCCTGTTGGTGTCGTGCAGCATCGTGGCGTGCAACTACGTGGACATCGAATGGATGGTGGTGGGCTTCATGGCCCTGGCCTTCTTTGGCAAGGGCGTTGGCGCACTGGGTTGGGCGGTGGTCTCTGACACCTCGCCTAAACAAATCGCCGGCCTGAGCGGCGGTTTGTTCAACATGTTCGGCAACCTGGCGTCCATCAGCACGCCGATTGTGATCGGTTACATCATCAGCACCACCGGTTCGTTCAAGTGGGCGCTGGTGTTTGTGGGCGCCAATGCGCTGCTGGCGGTGTTCAGCTACGTGGTCATTGTGGGGCCGATCAAGCGTGTGGTGCTCAAGGAGCCGCCTGCCAAGGGGCCCGAGCTGGGCACATTGTCCGAAGTGCATTCTTGAGGGAGTGGTGTGATGCAGTTGATTGAACATGCCGACTCGCCGCGCTCCATCCGTTTGCATGCGCGCGACAACGTAGTGATTGTGGTGAACGACCAGGGCGTGCCGGCCGGCACGGCGTTTGCGGACGGCCTGGTGACCGTGGATTTTGTGCCGCAAAGCCACAAGGTCACCCTGGAGGACATCCCCGAGGGCGGGCAGGTCATTCGTTACGGCCAGGTCATCGGCTACGCATTGCGCCCGATCCCCCGGGGCAGTTGGGTGCAGGAAGACCAGTTGCGCATGCCCACCGCGCCGCCGCTGGACAGTTTGCCGCTGTCCACCGAAGTGCCGCCCGCTGCGGCACCTCTGGAGGGCTTTACGTTCGAGGGCTACCGCAACGCCGACGGCACGGTGGGCACGCGCAATATCCTGGGCATCACCACCACCGTGCAGTGTGTGACCGGGGTGCTGGACCATGCGGTCAAGCGCATCAAGGAGGAGCTGTTGCCCCGCTATCCCCATGTGGATGACGTGGTGGCACTCACCCACAGTTATGGCTGCGGCGTGGCGATTACCGCCACCGACGCGTATATCCCGATCCGCACGGTGCGCAACCTGGCGCGTAACCCGAACCTGGGCGGCGAAGCGCTGGTGATCAGCCTTGGCTGCGAGAAGTTGCAGGCCGGCCAGGTGATGCACGAGGACGACCCGTCGGTGGACCTCAGCGAGCCGTGGTTGTACCGGTTGCAGGATGCTGGCCACGGGTTCAGTGAGATGGTCGAGCAGATCATGGCCTTGGCCGAAACCCGCCTGAAGAAACTCGACCTGCGGCGCCGCGAAACGGTGCCCGCGTCCGAGTTGATCCTGGGCATGCAATGCGGCGGCAGTGATGCGTTTTCCGGGATCACCGCCAACCCGGCGCTGGGCTATGCGTCGGACCTGCTGCTGCGGGCCGGGGCCACGGTGATGTTCTCGGAAGTCACCGAGGTGCGTGACGCCATCTACCTGTTGACCTCCCGTGCGCAAGACCAGGACGTGGCGCGCGAGCTGGTGCGGGAAATGGACTGGTACGACCGCTACCTGGCCAAGGGCGAGGCCGACCGCAGCGCCAACACCACGCCGGGCAATAAGAAGGGCGGGTTGTCGAATATCGTCGAAAAATCCCTGGGGTCCATCGTCAAGTCGGGCAGTAGCGCGATCAACGGCGTGTTGGGCCCGGGGGAGCGGGTCAAGGGCAAGGGCCTGATCTTCTGCGCCACGCCCGCCAGTGATTTTGTCTGCGGCACCCTGCAACTGGCGGCGGGCATGAACCTGCATGTGTTCACCACCGGGCGCGGCACGCCGTATGGCCTGGCGATGGCGCCGGTGGTGAAGGTGTCGACGCGCACGGAGCTGGCCCAGCGCTGGCCGGACCTGATCGACATCGACGCCGGGCGCATTGCCACTGGGCGGGCGACCATCGAGGAGCTGGGCTGGGAGTTGTTTCACTTCTACCTGGACGTGGCCAGCGGCAAGAAGCAGACGTGGGCGCAACGGCACAAGCTGCACAATGACATCACGTTGTTCAACCCGGCACCTATCACCTGAAACCGCAGCGCAGGCCCGCCCGTTCCCCTATTTGATGGGCATGGGCGGGCCTGCGATAGCGCCCGACCAGACGCCACGGCCCCCTCTGGCATATCATTAGCCACCTACCGACGCCCACCCCACAGGTTTCCCCGGCATGCTGGCTATTTTCCTCGCAACCCTCACCATCACCGCGCCGGTGTTTGCCATGCTGTTTCTTGGTGTGTTGCTCAAGCGCATCAACTGGATCAACGACAACTTTATCCACACCGCGTCGTCCCTGGTGTTTAACGTCACCATGCCCGCGTTGCTGTTTTTGGGCATCTTGCACGCCGATTTGCACTCGGCGCTCAAGCCCGGGTTGTTGGTCTACTTTGCCGTCGCCACGTTGCTGAGCTTTGCCCTGGCCTGGGGCTGGGCGATTTTCCGTTGCCCGCCCGCAGACCGCGGCATTTATGCCCAGGGTGCGTTCAGGGGCAACAACGGGGTGATCGGCTTGGCACTGGCGGCCAGCATGTATGGCGATTACGGGATCTCGCTCGGGTCTATCCTGGCCGGGCTGGTGATCCTGTTCTACAACACGCTGTCCACCATTGTGCTGGCGGTGTACAGCCCGGTGATCAAGTCCGACCCCTGGAGCATCTGCAAGAGCGTGCTGGCCAACCCGCTGATCATCAGCGTGATCGCCGCCACCCCGTTCGCGGTGTTCAAGATCGGTTTGCCGGGGTGGCTGGAGTCGTCGGGCCAGTACCTGGCGGACATGACCCTGCCGCTGGCGTTGATCTGCATTGGCGGGACCTTGTCGCTGGCAGCCTTGCGCAAGAGCGGCGATATGGCGCTCAGCGCGAGCCTGGTGAAGATGGTCGGTTTGCCGGTGTTCGCCACGCTGGGCGCCTGGTTGTGTGGTTTTCGCGGGCCGGAGTTGGGGATTCTGTTCCTGTATTTCGGCGCGCCAACCGCCGCTGCGAGCTTTGTGATGGCCCGGGCGGCGCAAGGTAATCACGAACTGGCGGCGGCGATTATCGTGATCACCACGCTGATGGCGGCGGTGACCACCAATATCGGTATTTTTGTGTTGCAGGCCGGGGGCTGGATCTAGCGGGCGGGTGCACTCATTGCTGATTGGCCTGGTACGCGTCGATCACTTCCTGCGCCGCCCGAAACGCATCGATCGCCGCGGGCACGCCGGCATACACCGCGCAATGCAGTAAGGCCTCGCGGATTTCTTCCACGGTGCAGCCGTTGTTCAGCGCGCCGCGCACGTGGCCTTTGAGTTCTTGCGGGCATTTGAGCGCGGTGAGGGCGGCCAGGGTGATCAGGCTGCGGGTCTTGAGCGGCAACCCTTCGCGGTTCCACACGCTGCCCCAGGCGTGTTCATTGACAAAGTCCTGCAACGGCTGGGTGAACGCGGTGGCGTTGCCCAGGGCGCGATCGACGAACACGTCGCCCATTACCTGCCTGCGCATTTCAACGCCGGGCTTTTTTTCTGCGGTCATTGCGGTTCCCTCTTGTGTTGGCGGCGCCAGGCTTGCAGCGAGGTGAACAACAAAAACGCCACCAGCACCGGCAGGACGTAATACAGCATCAGGTTTTCCAGCTTATTGGCGAGCGGCATGCCGGTGGTGAACGACACCACATGCAGCCCGTAAATCAGGTACAGCCCGAGAAACACCACGCCTTCGGCGCGGGTCACGCGGTAACCCGAATAAAACACCGGCAGGCACAGCACGGCCACGCCGAGTAATACCGGCAGGTCGAAGTCCAGCGCATTGGGCGACACCGACAAGGGCGACGGCGCCACCAGCGCGGTAAACCCCAGCACGCCCAGCAGGTTGAACAGGTTGCTGCCGATCACATTGCCCACCGCAATTTCGCGCTCGCCGCGCAGGGCTGCGATCAACGAAGTGGCCAGGCACGGCAGCGAGGTGCCCACGCCAATCAACGTCAGGCCGATGATGCGTTCCGACAGGCCCCACTCGGAGGCGACTTCCACGGCCGCGCCCAGCAGCAGGTGCCCGGCCGCCACCAGAATCGCCAGCCCGCCGAGCATCCACAACAGGCTGCTCAGCCAGGGCGCGCGGGCCACCGTGTCCAGCGTGCGCGGGCGGCGCGAGTGACGGGTCTGGTAATGCAGCAGGGCCAGGTAGGCCGCCAGCGCCGCGAGCAGCACCAGCCCGTCAGCGGGCGTCAGCGACTCGTTGGCGGCCAGGGCAAACACCAGCAGGCTGGCGAGGATCATCACCGGGATGTCCAGGCGCACCAACTGGCGGGAAACCCGCAGCGGGATGATCAGCGCCGACAGGCCCAGGGTCACGAGGGTATTGAAGATGCCGTTGCCGATCACGCTGCCCACGGCGATGTCCGTGTTGTCGGCCAGCGTGGCTTGCAGGCTGATGGCCATCTGCGGCGCGCTGCTGCCAAAGGCGACGATGCTCAGGCCCATGATCAGCGGGCGCACCTTGAGACTGGCCGCCAGGCGCACAGCGGCGCGCACCAGTATTTCGGCGCCGAAGATCAACAGCACCAGGCCGCTGATAAGTTCGATCATGCTGAAGGGTGAGAGGGCGGTTAATCCAAAAATGGTCGGGGCTCCGAGGGTCAGTTGCCGAGTGCTTGGACGCGCACGCGCGCAGTGCCGCTGCCGAGCATACCCAACTGTTCGGCGGCTTTGCGCGAAACGTCGATCAAACGGCCACGGGTATGCGGGCCGCGATCATTGATGCGTACCACCACGCTTTTGTCGTTGTCCAGGTTTGTGACCTTGACCTGCGTCCCGAAGGGCAGGCGCCGGTGGGCGGCGGTCAGGGCGTTCTGGTTGAAGGGTTCGCCACTGGCCGTGCGGTTGCCGTGGTGCCGGGCGCCGTAATAGGAGGCGGTGCCGGTTTCGTCGTAGCCGTTGGGGTCGATCAGGCCGCTGGCGCAGCCGGTGAGCAACGACATCAGTGCACAGCTTGCGAGTAGACGCCTCACTGTTAAAGCCTCCACAAAAGGCAGGTGGTCGCGGGGCAAGCCCGCTTCCACCTGCGTTCGCTGCGCCGCTATCAGCCTTCGAGCTTGCTCTTGAGCAGTTCGTTCACCTGTTGCGGGTTGGCCTTGCCTTTGGACGCTTTCATCGCCTGGCCGACAAAGAAGCCGAACATCTTGCCGCGCTTGGCTTCGTCTGCCGCACGGTATTGTTCGACCTGCTCGGCGTTAGCCGCCAGCATTTCGTCCAGCACCGCCGAAATTGCGCCGCTGTCGGTGACTTGCTTGAGGCCGCGCTTTTCGATGATCTGGTCGGCATTGCCTTCGCCCGCAGCCATCGCTTCAAACACGGTCTTGGCGATTTTGCCGGAGATGGTGTTGTCTTTGATGCGCAGCAGCATGCCGCCCAACTGCTCGGCGGACACCGGCGACGCGTCGATTTCCAGGCCCTGTTTGTTCAGCAGGCTGCCCAACTCGACCATCACCCAGTTGGCCGCCAGCTTGGCGTCACCGGCAATGCTCAGCACGTGCTCGAAGTAGTCCGCTTGCTCGCGGCTCGAGGCCAGTACGCTGGCGTCGTACACCGACAGGCCCAGTTGGGACTGGAAACGCTCGCGTTTCTGTTGCGGCAACTCCGGCAGGCTTTCGCGCACGGCGTCCAGGAACGCGTCCTCGATGACCACTGGCAGCAGGTCGGGGTCCGGGAAGTAACGGTAGTCGTTGGCTTCCTCTTTGCTGCGCATGGCGCGGGTTTCGTCTTTGTTCGGGTCGTACAGGCGGGTTTGCTGGATGACCTTGCCGCCGTCTTCGATCAGCTCGATCTGGCGCTGGATCTCGGTGTTGATCGCCTTTTCGATGAAGCGGAACGAGTTGACGTTCTTGATCTCGCAGCGGGTGCCGAACTCGACCTGGCCTTTTGGCCGCACCGACACGTTGCAGTCGCAACGCAGCGAGCCTTCGGCCATGTTGCCGTCGCAAATGCCCAGGTAGCGCACCAGCGCGTGGATCGACTTGACGTAGGCCACGGCTTCCTTGGCGCTGCGCATGTCCGGCTCGGAGACGATTTCCAGCAAAGGCGTGCCGGCGCGGTTCAGGTCGATGCCGGTGGCACCGTTGAACTCTTCATGCAGGCTCTTGCCGGCGTCTTCTTCCAGGTGCGCACGGGTGATGCCGACGCGCTTGACCGTGCCGTCTTCCAGCGGGATGTCCAGAAAGCCTTTGCCGACGATCGGCAATTCCATCTGGCTGATCTGGTAGCCCTTGGGCAGGTCCGGGTAGAAGTAGTTTTTGCGGGCGAATACGTTGTGCTGGCCGATCTGGGCGTCGATCGCCAGGCCGAACATCACGGCCATGCGCACGGCCTCTTCGTTCAGGACCGGCAACACGCCGGGCATGCCCAGGTCGACCAGGCTGGCCTGGGTGTTGGGCTCTGCGCCAAAGGTGGTGGCACTGCCAGAGAAAATCTTCGATTGAGTGGCGAGCTGGGTATGAATCTCCAGCCCGATCACGACTTCCCATTGCATACAGTTCTCCTCAGAAGCCGGTAGGGGTGCGGGTGTGCCAGTCGGTATGCAACTGGTACTGGTGCGCCACATTGAGCAGGCGGCCTTCCTGGAAATACGGGGCGAGCAGTTGCACGCCGACCGGCAGGCCATCGACGAACCCTGCGGGCATGGACAAGCCCGGCAAGCCCGCGAGGTTGGCGGTGATGGTGTAGAGGTCCTCGAGGTACGCGGCCACCGGGTCGCCGTTCTTGGCGCCGAGCTTCCAGGCCGGGTTTGGCGTGGTCGGGCCCAGGATCACGTCGACGTGTTCAAAGGCGGCCATGAAGTCGTTCTTCACCAGGCGACGGATTTTTTGCGCCTTGAGGTAGTACGCATCGTAGTAACCGGCCGACAGGGCGTAGGCCCCGACCATGATGCGCCGTTGTACTTCGGCGCCGAAGCCTTCGCCACGGGAGCGCGCGTACAGGTCGGCCAGGTCCTTGGGGTTCTCGCAGCGGTAGCCGAAACGCACGCCGTCGAACCGCGACAGGTTGGAGGAGGCCTCCGCCGGGGCGATCACGTAATAGGCCGGAATGGCGTGCTGGTTGTTCGGCAGGCTGATGTCCTTGATCACGGCGCCGAGCTTTTCCAGCTCCTTGACGCTGGCGTGCACCCGTTCGGCGATGCGCGGGTCCAGGCCTGCGCTGAAGTATTCCTTGGGCACGCCGATGCGCAGGCCTTTCAACGAGGTGTTGAGGCTGGCGCTGTAGTCCGGAACGGGCTCGTCGATGCTGGTGGAGTCGTTTTTATCGAAGCCAGCCATACCTTGTAACAAAATTGCGCAGTCTTCGGCGGTGCGTGCCAGCGGGCCGCCCTGATCGAGGCTGGACGCGTAGGCAATCATGCCCCAGCGGGAAACGCGACCGTAGGTCGGTTTGAGGCCGGTGAGGTTGGTGAAGGCCGCCGGCTGGCGGATCGAGCCGCCGGTGTCGGTGGCCGTGGCGGCCGGCAGGAAGCGCGCGGCAACGGCCGCAGCGGAGCCACCGGACGAACCGCCGGGCACGTGCTCCAGGTTCCACGGGTTTTTGGCGGCGCCGTAGTAGCTCGACTCGTTGGCCGAGCCCATGGCGAATTCGTCCATGTTGGTCTTGCCCAGCGTGACAGCCCCGGCAGCGGCCAGCTTGGCCACCACGGTGGCGTCATAGGGCGCCTTGAAGTTGTCGAGCATTTTGGAGCCGCAACTGGTGCGAACGCCCTGGGTGCAGAACAGGTCTTTGTGGGCAATGGGTGCGCCCAGCAGTGCGCCGTTCTCACCGTTGGCGCGACGGGCGTCGGCGGCCCGGGCCTGGCCCAGGGCCAGTTCTTCGGTGAGGCTGATGAAGCTGTTGACCGCAGGATCAAGCTCGGCGATGCGCGCAAGCAGGGTCTTGGTCAGTTCTTCGCTGGAAAACTTTTTGTCGGCAAGACCGCGGGCGATCTCGGCCAGAGTCAATTCGTGCATTGCAGGCTCTTTCCCTTTAGTCGATGACTTTCGGAACCAGGTACAGGCCGTTTTCGACCGCTGGCGCGATGGACTGGTAGGCCTCGCGATTGTTGCGTTCGGTCACGACGTCTGCACGCAGGCGCTGATGGGCTTCCAGTGGGTGGGCCAGGGGTTCGATACCGTCGGTATTCACGGCCTGCATTTGGTCGACCAGCCCGAGAATGCTGTTTAAAGCTTCGGTGGTCTGTGGAAGATCGGCTTCATTGAGGCGCAAGCTGGCCAAATGAGCGATTTTTTCCACGTCGGAGCGATCAAGCGCCATGGGTTTCTCCTGTGGAAAACAAAACGGAGGCTGTCCGTGTGTTAGATTGTCGGAACACTACCGCATTTCTACGGTCATATGGCCGCGATTGTGGGGGTTGGTGCACAGAAAGTCGGCCAATTTAACATATTGGCGCCTTGCCCAAAATCCCTGTCGTTGTTAGAGTTTGCCGCACTTTTTTACCCACGCGTTGCCTAGGGTCCCTTTCCCATGTTCAAGAAACTGCGTGGCATGTTTTCCAGCGATCTATCCATCGACCTGGGCACTGCCAACACCCTTATTTACGTGCGTGAGCGCGGCATTGTCCTGAATGAGCCATCCGTTGTGGCCATTCGGACCCATGGTACTCAGAAAAGTGTCGTTGCCGTGGGCACCGAGGCCAAGCGCATGCTCGGCCGTACACCGGGCAACATTGCTGCCATTCGTCCGATGAAAGACGGCGTGATCGCCGACTTCAGCGTCTGCGAAAAGATGCTGCAGTACTTCATCAACAAAGTTCACGAAAACAGTTTCCTGCAGCCCAGCCCTCGTGTGCTGATCTGCGTGCCTTGTAAGTCCACCCAGGTGGAGCGTCGTGCCATCCGTGAATCGGCCCTGGGGGCCGGTGCCCGCGAAGTGTTCCTGATCGAAGAGCCAATGGCCGCCGCTATCGGTGCGGGCCTGCCGGTCGAGGAAGCACGCGGTTCGATGGTGGTGGATATCGGTGGTGGTACTACCGAAATCGCGCTGATTTCCCTTAATGGCGTGGTGTATGCCGAATCCGTGCGGGTGGGTGGCGACCGTTTCGACGAAGCGATCATCACTTACGTGCGTCGTAACTACGGCAGCCTGATCGGCGAATCCACTGCCGAGCGCATCAAGCAGGAAATCGGTACTGCCTACCCGGGCGGCGAAGTGCGTGAAGTCGACGTTCGCGGCCGTAACCTGGCCGAAGGCGTGCCACGTGCCTTCACCCTGAACTCCAATGAAGTGCTGGAGGCTCTGCAAGAGTCCCTGGCCACCATCGTTCAGGCCGTGAAAAGCGCCCTGGAGCAATCGCCGCCGGAACTGGCTTCCGACATCGCCGAGCGTGGCCTGGTGCTGACCGGTGGTGGCGCGCTGCTGCGTGACCTCGACAAGCTGCTGGCCCAGGAAACCGGCCTGCCGGTGATCGTCGCCGAAGACCCGCTGACCTGCGTCGCCCGTGGCGGTGGCCGTGCACTGGAAATGATGGATAAACACACCATGGACCTGCTCTCCAGCGAATAAGCTGCTTGAGTGTTTCCGTGTCTCGCCCGCAGGCAGCACTTTGCAGTGCTGCCTGTTGGCGTTTATCTTCTTCAATCTGCATCCAGGCCGGTTTGATGCCGTATGAATAATGTAAACATTTGCCTGGGAGGAGCGGCCCATTAAACCGCTTTTCGCCAAGGGTCCCTCGCTGGGCGTGCGCCTGTTGGTGCTGGTCGTGCTATCGGTCGCGCTGATGGTGGTCGATGCCCGCTTCACACTGCTCAAGCCGGTGCGTAGCCAGATGTCGCTGGTGCTGATGCAGACTTACTGGATCACCGACCTGCCGCAGCGGCTATGGCAAGGTGTGGCCAGCCAGTTTGGCAGCCGGACCGAGCTTGTGGCCGAGAACGAAAAACTCAAGACCGAGAACCTGCTGCTGCAAGGGCGCATGCAAAAACTGGCGGCCCTGACCGAGCAGAACGTTCGGCTGCGCGAGTTGCTCAACTCGTCTGCGCTGGTCAACGAAAAGGTCGAAGTGGCCGAGTTGATCGGCATGGACCCCAACCCCTTCACCCACCGCATCATCATCAACAAGGGTGAGCGCGATGGCGTGGTCCTCGGTCAACCGGTACTCGATGCCCGTGGCCTGATGGGCCAGGTGGTGGAGCTGATGCCGTACACATCCCGTGTGCTGCTGCTGACCGACACCACCCACAGCATCCCGGTACAGGTCAACCGCAACGGCCTGCGGGCGATTGCCAGCGGCACCGGCAACCCCGAGCGCCTGGAATTGCGTCATGTGGCCGACACGGCCGACATCAAGGAAGGCGACCTGTTGGTCAGCTCCGGCCTGGGGCAGCGTTTCCCGGCGGGCTACCCGGTGGCGACTGTGAAGGAAGTGATCCACGACTCTGGCCAGCCGTTTGCGATTGTGCGCGCCGTGCCGACGGCCGCGCTGAACCGCAGCCGCTACCTGTTGCTGGTGTTCAGTGACAACCGCACCCCGGAAGAGCGCGCCAACGAAGCCGCGCAAGCCCAGGAAGCGCAAGACAAGCAAAACGGCGCCACGCCGATCATTCCGGCCACTGTGCCCAAACCGGCGGCGCCCGCTGCACAGGCCCCGGCTGTTCCGGCAGCGCCCGTGGCAACCCCGGCCAAGCCGGTCGCCCATAGCGCCCGTCCCGCCAAGCCTGCCGCCGCGCCCAAGCCGCCAGCGGCGACACCGGCTGCGGCGCCGGCAACCACTCGGCAGAGGGAGGAATAATGGCCGGTACTCATCCGCGCAACGGTTGGATCGTGTGGCTGACGTTCGCCATCGGTTTGTTGCTCAGTGTTTCGCCGCTGCCGCAGTTCATGGAAATTCTGCGGCCGCTGTGGATGGCCTTGCTGCTGGCGTTCTGGGCGCTGGCCCTGCCGCACAAAGTGGGCATGGTCACGGCCATGTGCCTGGGGTTGGCGGAAGATGTGCTGTATGGCACCTTGCTTGGCCAGAACGCATTGATCCTCACCTTGATCACCTTTCTGGTGCTGTCGTTGCAGCAGCGCTTGCGCATGTTCCCCATGTGGCAGCAGTGCCTGGTGATCCTGGTGATCTTTGGCCTGGCGCAGTTGGTGCAGCTGTGGCTCAGCGCCTTGACTGGCAACCGCCAGCCGACCCTGGCCCTGGTATTACCGGCGCTGGTCAGTGCGTTGTTGTGGCCGTGGATCAGCTTTGGCCTGCGTGGGTTGCGTCGCCGCTACAAAATAAATTGATGGATCGCGAGGCTCTGCCTGGTTATCAATCCTACAGGGAGAGTCTGCAATGAATTCGCTTTGTCTCGCTTCAGGCTCGCCCCGCCGGCGTGAGCTGCTGACACAAATCGGTGTGCCGTTCACCGTGGTCAGTGCCGCCATCGATGAAACCCCTCTTGTCAATGAACCTGCGACTGCCTATGTCGAACGCCTGGCGCGTGCCAAGGCCGCAGCCGGGTGGGTGGCGCTTGGCGAGGTGTCGGGCGTGTGCGTATTGGGCGCCGACACGGCGGTCATCCTTGACGGGCAGATTCTTGGCAAGCCGCTGGATCAGGCCGATGCGCTGGCCATGCTCATGGCCCTGTCGGGCCGTGAACACGAGGTCATCACCGCCATTGCCATGCTGGACGGCCAGCGCTGTGAGGTGCGACAGGTGAGCAGCCGCGTGCGCTTTCGCACCCTCTCCATCGAGGAAGCCACGGCCTACTGGCACAGCGGCGAGCCTCAGGACAAGGCGGGCGGCTATGCTATCCAGGGGCTGGCGGCGGTGTTTGTGGCCTGTCTTAACGGCAGCTACTCCGCAGTGGTGGGTTTGCCCGTCTGCGAAACCGCAGAACTTCTGGGCCAATTCGGCATACCCTGTTGGCAAAATCTTACAGCGCGCTAAACGTGGTACTACAGCGCCAAGCCCAAGCGATCGGCCACTATTGTGAAAACGCCTGAACGAGACCTAGCCATGAGTGAAGAGATCCTGATCAATATCACGCCGATGGAATCGCGCGTGGCGGTGGTAGAAAACGGTGTTCTGCAAGAAGTGCACGTCGAACGCACCCAGAAGCGCGGGATCGTCGGCAATATCTATAAAGGTAAGGTCGTGCGCGTGTTGCCGGGCATGCAGGCGGCGTTTGTCGACATCGGCCTGGACCGCGCCGCTTTTATCCATGCTTCGGAAATTTCCCTGCGTGAGGGCGCGGCGGTCGAAAGCATCAGCGCCCTGGTGCATGAAGGGCAGAGCCTGGTGGTACAGGTCACCAAGGACCCCATCGGTTCCAAAGGTGCGCGGCTGACCACGCAACTGTCGATTCCCTCGCGCTACCTGGTGTACATGCCGCGCACCGCGCACGTCGGCATTTCCCTGAAAATCGAAGATGAAGCCGAACGTGATCGCCTGAAAAAAGTGGTCAGCGATTGCGTGGCGGCGGAAGGGATCAAGGAGGCCGGTGGTTTTATCCTGCGCACCGCCGCAGAAGGCGCAGGCGCCGACGAGATCCTGATGGACATCCGCTACCTGCGCCGCCTGTGGGAGCAGATCGGCACCCAGATCAAGACCATCGGCGCGCCCAGCGTCATCTACGAAGACCTTGGCCTGGCGCTGCGCACTCTGCGTGACCTGGTCAGCCCCAAGATCGAGAAAATTCGCATCGACTCGCGGGAAACCTTCCAGCGCACCACGCAATTTGTTGCCGAACTGATGCCGGAAATTGCCGACCGCCTGGAGCACTACCCGGGCGAGCGGCCGATCTTTGACCTGTACGGTGTCGAAGACGAAATCCAGAAAGCCCTGGAACGCAAGGTGCCGCTCAAGTCCGGCGGTTATCTGGTGGTGGACCCGGCCGAAGCCATGACGACCATTGATGTGAACACCGGGGCGTTTGTCGGCCATCGCAACCTTGAAGAAACCATCTTCAAGACCAACCTCGAAGCGGCCACCGCCATCGCCCGTCAGCTGCGCCTGCGCAACCTGGGCGGGATCATCATCATCGACTTCATTGACATGGAAGATGAGGAGCACCAGCGCCAGGTACTGCGCACCCTCGAAAAGCAGCTGGAGCGTGACCACGCCAAGACCAACATCATCGGCATCACCGAGCTGGGGCTGGTGCAGATGACCCGCAAGCGCACCCGCGAAAGCCTTGAGCAAGTGCTGTGCGAGCCCTGCAGCAGTTGCCAGGGGCGCGGCAAGCTGAAAACCCCGGAAACGGTTTGCTATGAGATCTTCCGTGAAATCTTACGAGAGGCGCGCGCATACCAGGCTGAGGGCTATAGAGTGCTTGCCAACCAGAAAGTCGTTGATCGGCTACTGGATGAAGAGTCGGGCAATGTGGCCGAATTGGAGAGCTTTATCGGCCGCACTATTCGTTTCCAGGTAGAAACCATGTACTCCCAGGAACAATACGACGTGGTGCTGCTCTGATTCGCATCAACTTATTCCTACGAGATCGGCGGACCTTGATCTGCCGTCCGATTATTACCTTGGGGGTCGCCTGACATGGAGCGTCTTACGCGCTTTTTTGCCGCTTTGACCCGTTGGAGCCTTGGCTTGTGTGCGCTGCTGTTAATACTGGCAGCGGTCTACGTGAGCCTGGGTCGTGAATTGACGCCGCTGGTGGCGGAGTACCGTGGCGAAATCGAAACCAAGGCCCGTGCTGCGCTCGATATGCCGTTGGCGATTGGCAGCCTGGAAGGGCGCTGGAGCGGGTTTGCACCGGTGTTGCTGGCCCATGACGTGATGGTCGGCGAGGGCAACCATGCCGTGCGCCTGGACCAGGTGGAAGCGGTGCCGGACCTATGGGCCAGCCTGCTGGCGCGGGAAGTGCGCATCGCACGCCTTCAGGTCAGCGGCCTGCAGGTGAGCCTCAAGGAGGACGAGGGCGGACACTGGGCATTGCAAGGCCTGCCGGTGCAGGATGACCAGCCGCTGGACCCTCAACAGTTGCTCACGCAACTGCAACGGGTCGGGCAAGTGTCGCTGCTCGACAGCCAGGTGACGTTGCAGCCGTTTAACCAGGCACCGTTGACGCTGACCTATGTCGGCATCAACTTGCAGACCGGCGCGAATCGTCAACGACTCGACGCTCGCCTGACCCTGCCGGATGGCCAGCCCCTGGCGCTCAACCTGCGCACCCGCATCCAGGCCAGCCACTGGAAAGACGGCGAGGCCGAGGCCTACCTGAGCCTGCCCCAGAGTGATTGGGCACGATGGGTTCCGGCAACACTCTTGCAGCAATGGAAGCTGGGCGAGCTGAAGGCCGGTGGCGAATTCTGGCTGACCTGGGCCAAGGGCACGGTACAAAGCGCTGCCGTGCGCCTCAATGCGCCGCAGTTGAGCGTCAGTTACGCTGATCGCAAGCCCGCTCACATCGAGAACCTGGCGCTCACCGCCTACCTGCAACGCAATGACGACGGCCTCAAGGTGCTGTTTGATTCGTTGGCGATGAATCTGGGCGAAACCCGTTGGGAATCGCACCTGCAATTGCAGCAAACCAAGGCCAAAGAGACGGCCGGTGAAACCTGGCGCCTGCAAGCCGACCGGCTGGACCTGACTCCCATCACCCCATTGCTCAACGCCTTGGCACCCTTGCCGGAAGGCGTTGCCAAGACCATCGATCACCTGAACGCCACCGGTACGTTGCGTAATGTGTGGGTGGATTTTCGCCCTGACGAGGCCGGTGACAAGCGCGTGAGTTTTGCCGCCAACCTGGACCGTATAGGCTTCGATGCGTATTTCGGCGCGCCGGCCGCGCGCAATGTCACCGGCAGCATCAGTGGCGACCTGGGCGGCGGTGAGTTGCGTATGGACAGCAAGGATTTTTCCCTGCACCTGTATCCGATCTTCGCCAAGCCCTGGCAGTACATCCAGGCCAATGCCCGCCTGACGTGGAAGCTGGACAAGGAAGGCTTCACGCTGATTGCCCCGTACATCAAAGTACTGGGCGAAGAGGGCAAGATCGCTGCCGACTTCCTGATTCGCCTGCATTTTGACCATCGTCAGGAAGACTACATGGACCTGCGCGTAGGGCTGGTCGACGGCGATGGGCGTTTCACGCCCAAGTACCTGCCTGCGGTGCTCAGCCCGGCCCTGGATGAATGGCTGCGTACCGCGATTCTCAAGGGCGCGGTGGACCAGGGGTTCTTCCAGTACCAAGGTTCGCTGGATCACGATGCGCTGTCCGCTGCGCGCAATATCAGCCTGTTTTTCAAGGTGCATGATGCCGAACTGGCCTTCCAACCGGGCTGGCCACACGTCAGCAAGGTCAGTGGCGAAGTGTTCGTCGAAGAGAGCGGCGTGCGTATTTTGGCCAGTAAGGGCCAGTTGCTCGATACCAAGGTCAAGGACGTGTATGTCAACGTTCCCCATGCACCCAGCGACAAAGACAGCCACCTGCTGCTCACCGGCAGCTTCGCTGGCGGCCTGGGCGATGGCCTGAAAATCCTGCAGGAAGCACCGATCGGTACGGCATCGACCTTTGCCGGCTGGAAGGGCGAGGGCGATCTGCAAGGCAAGCTCGACCTGGACATCCCCCTGTCAAAAGGCGCCGACCCCAAGGTGGTGGTGGACTTCAAGACAGACAAGGCGCGCCTGCAATTGGCCGACCCGGTCCTGGACCTGAACCAGCTCAAAGGCAATTTCCGCTTTGACACGGCCAAGGGGCTCAGCGGTCAGAACATCAGTGCGCAGGCGTTTGATCGCCCTGTCACCGCGCAGATTTTTGCCGATGGCAAGCCAGGCAATCTCAGTACACGCATCGCGGCAAAGGGCCAGGTGACGGTCAAAAAACTCACTGACTGGCTTAAATTCAGCCAGCCGCTGCCGGTGTCCGGCGACATTCCCTACCAATTGCAGCTCACCCTGGATGGCGCCGATAGCCAATTGATGGTCACCTCCGACCTCAAGGGGGTGACGGTGGACTTGCCCGCGCCGTTCGGCATGCCAGCCAGCCAAGGGCGTGACAGCGTGTTTCGCATGACGCTGCAAGGTGCGGAGCGGCGTTACTGGTTCGATTATGGCGAGTTGGCCAGCTTTACCTTCGCTGCTGCGCCGGACAAATTTGCCGAAGGGCGCGGCGAGCTGTTCCTCGGTAATGGCGATGCGATATTGCCGGCCGCCAAGGGGCTGCGTATACGCGGCGTGCTGTCGGAGCTGGATATCGACCCCTGGAAAAAACTGATGGGTCGCTACGCCGCCAACGACCCGGGCGGCAGCGCCAAGCAACTGTTGAGCGGTGCCGATTTCAAGGTCGACAAACTGACGGGTTTTGGCATCCAGTTCGATCAGGTCAACCTGCTGTTGGACCGCAAGCCTGCTGCCTGGGGCCTGCAGTTCGACAGTCAGCAAGCCAAGGGCACTGTGAGCCTGCCGGATGCGAAGGCTGCGCCGATTGCCATCAACTTGCAGTACGTGAAGCTGCCCGCAGTGGACCCGACGGTGCAGGCCGATGAAAACGCGCCGGACCCGCTGGCCGATATCGACCCCAAAGACATCCCTGCACTGGATGTGTCGATTGGCCAGCTGTTCCAGGGCCCCGACCTGGTCGGCGCCTGGTCGATGAAAATTCGCCCGACCGCCAAGGGGATGGCCTTCAACAGCCTCGATATGGGCCTCAAGGGGATGCAGCTTACCGGGGCTGGCGGTTGGGAGGGTGCGCCCGGTGCCAGCGGCAGTTGGTACAAGGGCCGCCTGGACGGCAAGAACATCGCCGATGTGCTCAAGGGCTGGGGGTTTGCGCCCAGCGTGACCAGCGAAGATTTTCGTGTGGACGTGGACGGGCGCTGGCCGGGTTCGCCGGCCTGGGTCGGGCCCAAGCGGTTCTCCGGCAGCCTGGACGCGGCGTTTCGCAAGGGCCAGTTTGTTGAAGTGGACGGCGGCGCACAGGCGCTGCGGGTGTTTGGCCTGCTGAACTTCAACTCGATTGGTCGCCGCTTGCGCCTGGACTTCTCCGACCTGCTCGGCAAAGGTCTGAGTTATGACCGGGTCAAAGGCTTGTTGGCGGCGAGTGACGGCGTGTTTGTCACCCGTGAGCCCATCACCATGACCGGCCCTTCGAGCAACCTGGAAATCAACGGCACCCTGGACCTAGTGGCTGACCGCGTGGACGCCAAGCTGTTGGTGACGCTGCCGGTGACCAACAACCTGCCCATTGCCGCGCTGATCGTGGGCGCCCCGGCCATTGGCGGCGCGTTGTTTCTGATCGACAAATTGATCGGTGACCAGGTTTCCCGGTTCGCCAGTGTGCAATACAAGGTACAAGGCCCTTGGAAAGACCCGAAAATCACCTTTGACAAGCCATTTGAAAAGCCACAATAAGCCGCTGTGGAGTAGCATGGCCGAATGCTTTTTCTGGAGTCTCGGCCCATGTCCCTTGCGGTAATTCAAATGGTCAGCCAAAGCGATGTGCTGGCCAACCTTGTGCAGGCCCGTCGTCTGCTGGAGCAAGCCGCCAGGGGCGGTGCCAGGCTGGCGGTGCTGCCGGAAAACTTCGCCGCCATGGGCCGTCGCGACGTGGCCGATATCGGTCGTGCCGAGGCCTTGGGACAGGGGCCGATCTTGCCCTGGTTGAAACAGACCGCACGCGACCTCAAGTTATGGATAGTGGCGGGCACCTTGCCTCTGCCGCCAGCGGGCCAGCCGGACGCCAAGTCCAATGCCTGCTCGCTGCTGGTGGATGACCGGGGGGAAGTCGTTGCCCGTTACGACAAACTGCACCTGTTCGATGTCGATGTAGCCGATACGCGTGGGCGTTACCGCGAATCTGATGACTATGCTTATGGCAGCCAGGTGGTTGTGGCGGACACACCGGTGGGGCGGCTGGGGTTGACGGTGTGCTACGACCTGCGTTTTCCGGAGCTGTACAGCGAACTGCGTGCCGCGAGGGCCGAGCTGATTACCGCGCCCTCGGCATTTACGGCGGTGACGGGGGCCGCTCATTGGGACGTATTGATTCGCGCCCGGGCCATCGAAACCCAGTGCTACATCTTGGCTGCCGCCCAGGGCGGGGTGCATCCGGGGCCGCGTGAGACATTTGGACACGCCGCCATCATCGACCCCTGGGGCCGAGTGTTGGCGCAACAGGATCAAGGCGAAGCGGTGCTGTTGGCCGAGCGCGATAGCAATGAACAGGCGTCGATACGGGCGCGTATGCCGGTGGCAGGCCATCGGCGCTTTTTCTCGCAGGGCGCGCAGCGGCCTGCTTCAGAACGATGAATTTAAGGCTAAACCTATGAGCGAGTTGTTGTCCTCAGTCAGTGAACACCTCCTGGCGCCCGGTGGCGTGACCATCGAAAGCTTGCAAACCGTGCTTGGCGATCTGGCCGGGCCGGGCATCGACGCTGCCGACCTGTATTTCCAGGGGCAGATTTCCGAGTCCTGGGCGCTCGAAGACGGCATCGTCAAAGAAGGCAGTTTCAACCTGGACCAAGGTGTGGGCGTACGTGCGCAATCCGGTGAGAAGACCGGGTTTGCCTACAGCAATGCCATCACCCTGGAAGCCCTGGGCCAGGCCGCCCGCGCTGCCCGTTCGATCTCCCGTGCCGGGCAGAACGGCACGGTGCAGGCGTTCAGCACGCAGGACGTCGCCCAACTGTATGCGCCGGATAACCCGCTGGAAGTCATCAGCCGCGCTGAAAAGGTCGAGTTGCTCAAGCGTGTGGACGCAGCGACCCGTGCCCTGGACCCGCGCATCCAGCAGGTCAGCGTGAGCATGGCTGGTGTGTGGGAACGCATTCTGGTGGCGTCGACCGACGGTGGCCTGGCGGCGGACGTGCGGCCATTGGTGCGGTTCAACGTCAGTGTGATCGTGGAGCAAAATGGCCGTCGTGAGCGCGGTGGCCATGGTGGCGGCGGGCGTACCGACTACCGTTATTTCCTCACCGAAGACCGCGCCATGGGCTACGCCCGTGAAGCGCTGCGCCAGGCGCTGGTCAACCTGGAAGCCATCCCGGCGCCCGCGGGCACCTTGCCTGTGGTGCTGGGCTCGGGTTGGTCCGGCGTGCTGCTGCATGAAGCGGTGGGCCATGGCCTGGAAGGCGATTTCAACCGCAAGGGCAGCTCGGCCTACAGCGGGCGCATGGGCGAGAAAGTCGCCTCCACGCTCTGCACCATCGTCGATGACGGCACCCTGGCCGGGCGGCGCGGTTCGTTGAGCGTCGACGATGAAGGCACGCCGACCGAATGCACCACCCTGATTGAAAACGGTGTGCTCAAGGGCTACATGCAAGACAAGCTCAACGCCCGCCTGATGGGGGTTGCCCGCACCGGCAACGGTCGCCGCGAGTCTTATGCTCACCTACCGATGCCGCGCATGACCAACACTTACATGCTCGGTGGCGAAAGCGACCCGGCGGAAATCATCGCGTCTGTGAAGCGCGGCATCTACTGCGCCAACCTCGGGGGCGGCCAGGTGGACATCACCAGCGGCAAGTTCGTGTTCTCCACCAGTGAGGCGTACCTGATCGAAGACGGCAAGATCACCGCACCGGTCAAGGGCGCAACGTTGATTGGCAACGGGCCGGAAGCCATGAGCAAGGTATCGATGGTCGGTAACGACCTGTCGCTGGACAGCGGCGTGGGCACTTGCGGCAAGGATGGGCAGTCGGTGCCGGTCGGTGTCGGCCAGCCTACCTTGAAAATCGATGCGATCACTGTGGGTGGCACGGGCGCTTAAAGGCGGGGAGCTTCGGGTGGCGAGGGTCGCCACCCGGGAAGAGGATCAGCGCAGGCCGCGTTGAGTCTCGTCCAGCTCACGGATGTACTTGAAGATTTTACGGGTGGAAGCCGGTGGCTTGTTTTGCGCCGTTTCGTGTTGGGCCTGACGGATCAGGGAGCGCAATTGCTGGCGGTCCGCATCCGGGTAGTCCATCACGAATTTTTCCAGCACGGCGTCGTCGCCTGCAATCAGGCGGTCGCGCCAGCGTTCCAGGTTGTGGAAGCGTTCGTTGTACTGGCGGGTAGAGGCGTCCAATTGATCGAGCAGGCTCAGGATGGCGTCAGTGTCCTGATCGCGCATGAGTTTGCCGATAAATTGCAGGTGCCGTTTACGCGCAATGTTCGCGACATGCTTGGGGGCATCGTCCAGTGCCCGGCGCAGGGCGTCGGTCAGTGGCAGTTTTTCACGCAAGGCAGGCTTGAGTGTTGTAAGGCGCTCGCCGAGGTCAACCAGAGCATGCAGCTCGCGTTTGACCTGAGATTTGCTTTTCTCCCCATCGAGGGAGTCGTCGTAAGAATCAACCATGGTGGCAGTCCGCAAAGAAACGCCGCCATGATAACCAGTCGGGGGCCGCTTGTCCGGCCCGGTCGCTCGAAGGCCTTAACCGAAAGCAGAATTTGAGTGGAGAAAACCATGAGTTCAGCCCAAAGCGTCGGTCCGCAAGCGTTACCGGCACTGCAGGAACAAGTCGAGCAGATCCTGGCCGAGGCCAAGCGCCAGGGCGCCAGTGCCTGTGAAGTGGCGGTATCGCTGGAGCAGGGGCTGTCGACGTCGGTGCGTCAGCGGGAAGTGGAAACCGTCGAATTCAATCGCGACCAGGGCTTTGGCATCACCTTGTACGTGGGCCAGCGCAAGGGCTCGGCCAGCACGTCGGCCAGTGGCCCCGACGCGATTCGTGAAACGGTTGCCGCCGCCTTGGCGATTGCCAAGCACACCTCTGAAGACGAGTGCTCGGGGCTGGCCGATGCTGCCTTGATGGCACGGGACCTGATGGACTTTGACCTGTTCCACGCCTGGGACATCACCCCCGAGCAAGCCATCGAAAAAGCCTTGGCCTGTGAGGCCGCCGCCTTTGAAGCCGACAGCCGGATCAAGAACGCTGACGGCACCACGTTGAGTACTCACCAGGGTTGCCGCGTGTATGGCAACAGTCACGGTTTTATTGGCGGCTACGCGTCCACTCGCCACAGTCTGAGTTGCGTGATGATTGCGCAGGCCAACGACCAGATGCAGCGCGACTACTGGTACGACGTGAGCCGCCAGGGCGAGCTGTTGGCCGACCCGGTCAGCATCGGCCGTCGGGCCGCCGAGCGCGCGGCGAGCCGCCTGGGTGCACGCCCGGTGCCGACTTGCGAGGTGCCGGTGCTGTTTTCGGCGGAACTGGCCGGCGGTCTGTTCGGCAGTTTCCTGGGGGCCATTTCCGGCGGCAACCTGTACCGCAAGTCGTCGTTCCTTGAGGGCGCACTTGGCCAGCAGCTGTTTCCTGAGTGGCTGACCCTCGATGAGCGCCCGCACCTGATGCGCGCCATGGGCAGCTCGGCGTTTGACGGCGATGGTCTGGCCACCTACGCCAAACCCTTCGTAAAGGACGGTGAGTTGGTGTCCTACATCCTGGGCACCTATGCCGGCCGCAAACTGGGCTTGCCCAGCACCGCCAACGCCGGGGGGGTAAACAACCTGTTCGTGACCCACGGTGATGAAGACCAGGCGGCGCTGTTGCGGCGCATGGGGCGTGGGTTGCTGGTGACTGAATTGATGGGCCACGGCTTGAACATGGTGACGGGGGACTACTCCCGTGGGGCAGCGGGTTTCTGGGTCGAAAATGGCGAGATCCAGTTTGCTGTCCAGGAAGTGACGATTGCCGGCAACCTGCGTGACATGTTCAAGCAGATCGTTGCCGTGGGTAATGACCTGGAGCTGCGCAGCAACATTCGCACAGGTTCGGTGTTGATAGAGAAGATGACCGTCGCGGGCAGCTAATCCGGCGGTTTTTAAACAGGCGCGCCACCCATCGGGGTAGCGCGCCTTTTTTGTGTCCAAAATTTTTGAGTAGGGCCTTGCCGCTATTGTTTTGATTCTCAATATCATTTAATAATAAATATCATTATCGAATGAGCATGGATCATGAGTTCTGTTCTGCACGAGGATCCTTACCTGGACAGCTGGCGCTGGATGAGCCGTCAAATCCGCTGCGGCCTTAATCCTGACGAGCCCCGACTGATCGAGCATTACCTGGCCGAAGGCCGTTACCTCGGCTGTTGCACCGCAACGCATCCGTGGACCATCGCAGAAACCTCTTTTCGCCTCCTGCTCGACACCGCCAGCGATATCGTCCTGCCGTGGCATTGGCGCTCCTTGTGCCTGGACCAGGCGTGGCGACCGCTGCGAGACATGGAAAAACTGTCCGGTTGTGCCTGCCGCCTCAAGCGCTGGCAAACCTTTGCCTGGCAATTGGCGAGCTGCCAGTTGCTGCCCTCGATTTCTCACACTGACCTGGTGCAAGGATCTTCCGATGAGTAACACCCGTATCGAACGCGACAGCATGGGCGAACTGAACGTGCCCGCCGAGGCCCTCTATGGCGCCCAAACCCAGCGCGCGGTGAACAACTTTCCCACCAGCCACCAGCGCATGCCCGCGCCGTTCATTCGTGCGCTGATCCTGGCCAAGGCGGCGGCGGCCAAGGCCAATATCGAGCTCAACCAACTGAGTGCTGGCCAGGGCAAGGCGATCGTCGATGCTGCCCAAGGCCTGTTGGAAGGCGACTTCATGCAGCATTTTCCGGTGGATATCTTCCAGACCGGTTCCGGCACCAGTTCCAACATGAACGCCAACGAGGTCATCGCCACGCTGGCCAGCCGCTTGCTGGGCGAGCCGGTGAACCCCAACGATCACGTCAATTGCGGACAAAGCAGCAACGACATTATCCCGACCACCATCCACGTCAGCGCGGCGTTGGTGCTGCATGAGCAAACCCTGCCTGCGCTGCTGCACCTGGTGCAGGTGATCGAACGCAAGGCTGAAGAAGTGCACGGTTTCGTCAAGACCGGCCGTACCCACCTGATGGACGCCATGCCCGTGCGGATGAGCCAGGTGCTAAACGGCTGGGCCCAGCAGCTCAAGGCCAATATCGCGCATTTGCAAGACTTGCTGCCCAGCCTGCAAGCGCTGGCCCAGGGCGGTACGGCGGTGGGCACGGGCATCAACGCGCATCCGGAGTTCGCTGCACGTTTCAGCCAACACTTGAGCAGTCTGACCCAGGTGAAATTCACGCCGGGTGTCAACCTGTTTGCCCTGATTGGGTCCCAGGATACTGCCGTCGCGGTGTCCGGGCAGCTCAAGGCCATCGCTGTAACGCTGATGAAAATCGCCAACGACCTGCGCTGGATGAACTCTGGTCCGCTTGCCGGCCTTGGTGAAATCGAGCTGGAAGGTTTGCAGCCGGGTTCTTCGATCATGCCGGGCAAGGTCAACCCGGTGATTCCCGAAGCCACGGCCATGGTGGCGGCGCAGGTGATCGGCAACGACACAGTGATCACGATCGCTGGCCAGTCCGGCAACTTCGAACTCAACGTGATGTTGCCGATCATCGCGCAAAACCTGCTTGGCAGCCTGGAGTTGCTGGCCAACTCCAGCCGTTTATTGGCTGACAAGGCCATCGCCAGCTTCAAGGTCAACGAGGCCAAGCTCAAGGAAGCGCTGTCGCGCAACCCGATTCTGGTGACCGCGCTTAACCCGATCATCGGTTACCAAAAGGCCGCGCAAATCGCCAAGACGGCCTACCAGCAAGGCCGGCCGGTGATTGAGGTCGCCCTGGAATATACCGACCTGCCGCGCAGCCAACTGGAAGTCCTGCTGAACCCGGAAAAACTCACGGCCGGCGGCGTGTAATTACCCACTCTGCTTTGGAGGTTCACCATGGAGCACTGGAAACGCACGATCGAGCGCGCCAATCGCTGCTTTATGAACGGCGAATTGGTCGATGCGCGCGAGCATTACCTGCAAGCCCTGGCCCTGGCGCTTGTGTTGTTCGAGCGCTGGGCGGATGCCGACGAAGCAGTGGCGGCCTGCGTTATTTCTCACCACAACCTGGCGGACCTGCACATGCGTCTTAACCAGCCAGAGGAAAGCGCGGAGTACCTCTGCGCCATCCACCAACGGTTGCTTCAGACCCTGCAAGACACCCGCCTGAGCCCGCAATTGCGTGAAGCGGCGTTGCGCCAGAGCAGCAAGACCTACGTCGAACTGCTCAATTTCATCAGCGAGCACGGCGAGTACCCGCGTACCCATCGCCTGCTGGGCAACCATGCGGCGCAGCCCGAGGCGTCGACCCGCAACAGCCCTTCCTACGGAGCACATTGATATGACCTACACCTTGCCGGCTTTGCCCTACGCCTACGATGCCCTGGAACCGCATATCGATGCGCAAACCATGGAGATCCACTACACCAAGCACCACCAGACTTACATCAATAACCTCAATGCGGCGATCGAGGGCACCGAATTTGCCGGCTGGCCCGTGGAGAAACTGGTGTCCAGCGTCCAGCAATTGCCTGAAACGTTGCGCACGGCGGTGATCAATCAGGGCGGTGGGCATGCCAACCATTCGCTTTTCTGGGCGGTCATGTCGCCCAAGGGCGGTGGCAAGCCCGATGGTGCTTTGGGTCAGGCGATTGACGAGCAATTGGGCGGCTTCGAACGTTTCAAGGAAGCGTTCACCAAGGCGGCCTTGACGCGTTTTGGCAGCGGTTGGGCCTGGCTGAGCGTCACGCCGCAAAAGACCCTGGTGGTGGAAAGCAGCGGCAACCAGGACAGCCCGCTGATGAACGGTAATACGCCGGTGCTGGGGTTGGATGTCTGGGAGCACGCTTATTACCTGCTGTATCAAAACCGTCGCCCCGAATACATCAATGCGTTCTATAGCGTCGTCAACTGGCCGGAAGTCGCTGAACGTTATCAGGCCGCGTTGGCCTGAACCCCCACCTACAACAAGATCTAAGGCTGACTATGGGCACGGAAACACTGGCGATCAGCAGCGTGCGAATGTTTCGTTATGCGTTTGGCTCGCTGTTGATGTTGGCAGGGACTGCATTGCTGGTGGCCAAAGGCATGGCCTGGCTGGAGCTGGAGCCGCGTATGTTGCGGGCGCTGCAAGGCGGCGCCATTTGTGCGCTGGGCACCGCATTGGGTGCGGTGCCGGTGTTGGTGATTCGCCGAATGCCCCAGGCGTTAAATGATGCCTTGCTGGGTTTTGGTGCTGGCGTGATGCTGGCTGCCACGGCGTTTTCGCTGATCGTGCCCGGTATTGCTGCCGCTGAGCACCTTGGGCTGGCCCCTTGGGGCGCAAGCGGGTTGGTCAGTTTTGGCATTATGCTCGGTGCCTTCGGCCTGTATCTGGTGGACCGCAAAGTGTCAGGCACCACGCCTGAGAGGCGGTTGGAAAGCCCCGAACGTGCGGTCATTGCTCCACGAATCTGGTTGTTTGTCGCGGCCATCATTGCCCACAACATTCCCGAGGGCATGGCTGTCGGCGTATCGGCGGGGGGCGGCATGCCCGGTGCCGACAGCCTCGCCATGGGCATTGCCTTGCAGGATGTACCGGAGGGCCTGGTGATTGCGTTGGTACTGGCCGGGGCAGGGATGTCGCGGGTCAAGGCGTTTCTGATTGGGGCGGCGTCGGGTCTTGTCGAGCCTTTGTTCGCCGTGCTGTGTGCCTGGCTTGTCACCCTGGCCGAGGTGTTACTGCCGCTGGGCCTGGCGCTGGCCGCTGGGGCGATGTTGCTGGTGGTGACTCATGAAGTCATTCCCGAGTCCCGGCACAATGGCCATGAAAAGCTTGCGAGCCTGGGACTGTGTATCGGGTTCTGCTTGATGATGGTGATGGACACGGCGCTGGGATGACGCCGTTTTAGCCCTGGCCTTTGAGGGTGGCGTTACTCACCCTCGTCAAAAAAGTTGTTGATCAACGCCACCAACGCGTTCATCGCTTCGACTTCCTGCTCGCCTTCGGTCTTCAGATGAATGGTGGTGCCCTTGCCAGCGGCCAGCATCATCATTGCCATGATGCTTTTGCCGTCGACCATGGAGTCTGGTGAGCGCCCCGCACGAATCTGGCAAGGAAACTGCCCGGCAACGCCGACGAACTTGGCCGAAGCACGGGCGTGCAAACCCAATTTGTTGATGATTTCAATTTCCAGAGCGGGCATCGCGGGGGTGTTCCTTTCAGATGAGGTCGCGGTGGCGAACCTGGACATTCTTGAGGGTTTGCTGCAACAACTGGCCAATGCGTTCGGTCAGGTAGACGGAGCGGTGATGGCCGCCGGTGCAACCAATGGCGATGGTGACATAAGCGCGATTACTGGCCGCAAAGCGGGGCAGCCATTTGAGCAGGTAGCTGGAAATGTCCTGGAACATCTCCTCGACATCCGGTTGCGCGGCCAGGTACTCGGCCACGGGCGCATCCAGCCCCGACTGTTCCCGCAGCTCGGGTTTCCAGTACGGATTGGGCAGGCAGCGCACGTCAAACACCAGGTCGGCATCCACCGGCATGCCCCGTTTGAAGCCGAAGGACTCCACCAAAAAGGCGGTGCCGGGCTCTGGCTGGTTCAACAGGCGCAGCTTGATGGCATCGCGCAGTTGATACAGGTTCAGGTCCGTGGTGTTGATCTTGAGGTCGGCCAGATCAATGATCGGCCCGAGCAGGCTGGTTTCGTCCTCGATGGCTTCGGCCAGCGAGCGATGAGGACTGCTCAGGGGGTGGCGTCGGCGGGTTTCGGAGAACCGCTTGAGCAGGGTTTCTTCGTCGGCATCCAGGTACAGCACGTCGCAATGGATGTGCTTGGCGCGCACCTCGGCCAGCAACTCGGGAAAGCGCGTGAGGTGGCTGGGCAGGTTGCGGGCGTCGATCGAGACAGCGACCAGCGGTTGCGCCAGTTCGGTATGGATCAGGGCGCGTTCTGCCAGCTCCGGCAAAAGGCCCGCGGGCAGGTTGTCGATGCAGTAGAACCCGTTGTCCTCAAGCACATTGAGGGCGGTACTTTTACCCGAGCCAGAGCGGCCGCTGACGATGATCAAACGCATGATTACTGCCCGTTTTGTTCATCCAGGACAACGTGGTAGAGCGCCTCGTTGGTGGCGGCGCTGCGCAGTTTGTCGCGTACTTCCTTGCGGTCAAGCATGCTGGCGATCTGCCGAAGCAGCTCCAGGTGCGCATCGGTGGCAGCCTGCGGGACCAGCAGCACAAACAGCAGGTCGACCGGGGCGCCATCAATGGCGTCAAAATCAATGGGTGCGTCCAGGTGCAGCAAGGCGCTCACCGGGGCTTCGCAGCCTTTAAGGCGGCAATGGGGAATGGCGATGCCGTTGCCAAAGCCGGTCGAGCCGAGCTTTTCACGGGCGATCAGAGCCTCGTACACCTCTTGCATTTCCAGCTCAGGCACTTCGCGGCTGATCAGGTTGGCAATTTGTTCGAGGGCTTTCTTTTTACTGCCGCCCGGCGCGTTCACGAGGGAACGGCCGGGGGTCAGGATGGTTTCAAGTCGGATCATGGGGGGAGAGTTAACGACCCGTGCCTTGCAGCAGGCTCAGGTTCTTTTCCTTATGCTTTTTGAGTTGGCGATCAAGCTTGTCGGTGAGCAAGTCGATTGAGGCATACATGTCTTCGTGCTCGGCGTTGGCGACGACTTCACCCCCGGGGATCTGCAGGGTCGCTTCAATTTTCTGCTGAAGCTTGTCGACCTTCATGATGACCTGCACGTTGGTGATCTTGTCGAAATGCCCCTCGAGCCTCTTGAGCTTCTGCTCGACGTAGTCGCGCAGCGGTGGAGTGACTTCTACATGGTGTCCACTGATGTTGACTTGCATACAGCTTCTCCTTCGTTGCCAGTGCATAAAGCAGCAGGCCGGGGTGCCTGCTGCCGGAACGCTATGGCGAACCCGTCACATCAAACGCTTGCGCTCGCTGGAAGGCGCGATCCCGAGGGATTCGCGATACTTGGCGACCGTGCGACGGGCTACCTGAATGCCTTGTGCCTCCAGTAAACCAGCGATCTTGCTGTCACTCAACGGCTTTTTCTGATTTTCCGCTGCAACCAGTTTCTTGATGATTGCGCGGATCGCCGTGGACGAGCATTCGCCGCCTTCGGAGGTACTGACATGGCTGGAGAAAAAGTATTTCAGCTCATAAATACCCCGTGGGGTATGCATGAATTTTTGCGTGGTTACCCGGGAAATCGTCGATTCGTGCATGCCCACCGCTTCGGCGATGTCGTGCAAGACCAGCGGTTTCATGGCTTCGTCGCCATATTCCAGGAAGCCGCGCTGGTGCTCGACGATCTGGGTGGCCACTTTCATCAGGGTTTCGTTGCGGCTTTGCAGGCTCTTGATGAACCAGCGGGCTTCCTGCAACTGGTTGCGCATGAAGGTGTTGTCGGCGCTGGTGTCGGCGCGGCGCACGAAGCCTGCGTATTGCGGGTTGACCCGCAGGCGTGGCACCGATTCCTGGTTCAGTTCCACCAGCCAGCGTTCGTTGTCCTTGCGCACGATCACGTCTGGCACTACGTACTCGGCTTCGGTGGACTCGATTTGCGAGCCGGGACGCGGGTTGAGGCTTTGTACCAGCTCGATGACGTGACGCAGGTCATCTTCCTTGAGCTTCATGCGGCGCATCAACTGGCTATAGTCGCGGCTGCCCAGCAGGTCGATGTAGTCGGTCACCAGGCGTTGCGCCTCGCTCAGCCAAGGCGTCTTGGCGGGCAGTTGACGCAGTTGCAGCAGCAGGCACTCACCCAGGTTACGGGCGCCGATGCCGGCCGGTTCAAATTGTTGGATGCGGTGCAGGACGGCTTCGATTTCGTCCAGTTCGATGTCCAGTTCCGGGTCGAAGGCTTCGAGAATTTCCTCGAGGGTTTCGTCCAGGTAACCCTGATTGTTGATGCAATCGATCAAGGTGACGGCGATCAGGCGGTCGGTGTCCGACATGGGGGCCAAATTCAGCTGCCAGAGCAGGTGGCTTTGCAGGCTCTCGCCGGCAGACGTGCGGGTGGTGAAGTCCCATTCGTCGTCATCGTTGCTTGGCAGACTACTGGCGCTGGTCTGGTAGACGTCTTCCCAGGCGGTGTCCACAGGGAGCTCGTTGGGAATGCGCTCGCCCCATTCGCCGTCCTCGAGGTTGTCCACCGTCGGGGCGGTTTCCTGGTAGGAGGGTTCCTGTACGTCGGTGTTGGGCTTTTGCTCGATGTTGTCGGCCAGGGGGTCGGCGTTATCGAAGTCGTCGCCTTCTTCCTGACGTTCGAGCATCGGATTGGACTCCAGGGCCTCCTGGATTTCCTGTTGCAGGTCCAGGGTCGACAATTGGAGCAGGCGGATGGCCTGTTGCAGCTGCGGGGTCATCGTCAGCTGCTGGCCCATTCTCAGGACTAGCGATGGTTTCATGGCAGGGGCTTAACACCTTATTCGCCGGCGCAGTGCGCCATCCACGACAGGGCGCGTGAGCGCCAAACATAAGCAAATTATATGCCTGATATCGGGGGCCTTGCCTAGAGCGCGGTAACAATAAAAACACTGAGGTTTTTATCGCGCGCGCTCCAGTGTGCAGGGCCTCATACCATGGTGTTACAGGCGGAACTCGTGCCCCAGGTACACTTCCTTGACCAACTGGTTGGCCAGGATGGTGGCGGAGTCGCCTTCGGCAATCAGCTGTCCATCGTTGACGATGTACGCGGTTTCGCAGATATCCAGCGTCTCGCGTACGTTGTGGTCGGTGATCAGTACGCCGATGCCCTTCGCCTTGAGGTGATGGATGATCTGCTTGATATCGCCTACGGAGATCGGGTCCACACCGGCGAAAGGTTCATCCAGCAGGATGAATTTCGGCGCCGTGGCCAGGGCGCGGGCGATTTCCACGCGACGACGTTCGCCGCCGGAAAGGCTCATGCCGAGGTTGTCGCGAATGTGGTTGATGTGGAATTCCTGCAGCAGGTTTTCCAGCTCTTGCTTGCGCCCGGCGTGGTCGAGTTCCTTGCGGGTTTCCAGGATCGCCATGATGTTGTCCGATACCGACAACTTGCGGAAGATCGACGCTTCTTGAGGCAGATAGCCGATACCTGCGCGCGCACGACCGTGCATTGGCTGGTGGCTGACGTCCAGGTCGTCGATCAGCACACGGCCCTGGTCTGCCTGAACCAGGCCGACAATCATGTAGAAACACGTGGTCTTGCCGGCACCGTTGGGGCCGAGCAAGCCGACGATCTGGCCGCTGTCGATCGACAGGCTGACGTCGCGCACGACCTGACGGCTTTTATAGGCCTTGGCCAGATGCTGGGCTTTTAGGGTTGCCATTACTCGGCCTTCTTCTTCGGCTGGATAACCATGTCGATACGTGGACGTGGCGCGGTCACTTTGTTGCCGTTGGCGCGACCCGCCTGGGCAACCTGCTTCACGGTGTCGTAGACGATTTTCTCGCCTTCGGTGGTGTTGCCGTCATTGACGACCTTGGCTTTGTCGATCAGCACGATGCGGTTTTGCTGGGCATGGTACTGGATGGTCAGGCCGTAGCCTTTGACCGGCACCGTGTCGCCAGGTTTTTGCAGTTGTTCAAAATACGCAAGGTTGCCTACCGACGTAACCACGTCGATATCGCCCGCAGGGGTGCGAGTCAGTGTCACGGTGTTACCCGTCACTTTCATCGAGCCCTGGGTGATGATCACGTCGCCCTTGTAGGTGGCGATGCCTTGCTTGTCATCCAGCTGCGCGTCGTCGGCCTGGATGTGGATCGGTTGCTGGCTATCGTTCGGCAGAGCCCAGGCGCTCACGCTTCCCAGTGCTGCGCCCAGACCGAGCAAAATAGGGAGGGTTTTAACGAGCCTCATACTGTCCTCTTACGTTCGATAGCAGGTGTATCCTGCTGTCTTTCAAATACGCCTTCATTCCCTTGCCAGTCGATACACCGCCAGCGCCGTCGATTCTAACGTTTTGCTCGGTCTGCGCATATTGCTGTTGTGGGAATACGGTCATGCGAGTTGTAGTAATAAGCGTCTCGCGATTCTTTGCGTCGGTGCGGGCTACGCGCACCGAGTCGATCAATTCCACCTGGGTGCCGTCCGGGTTGACCTCGCCACGATCACTGGTGACATGCCACGGGAATTCCGCGCCGCGGTACAGGTTCATGTCCGGCTTGGTCAGCAGGGTGACTTCCGACGCCTTCAGGTGCTCGACTTTGTCGGAGGTCATTTCATACTGAACCTTGCCGTCGGGCAGGAACTGGATGCTATGGGCGTTGATGGCGTAATAGTCGATAGCGCCTTCGTCGACCTGTGCAACAGGCTTGTCGAGGAAGCGCTCCGGGCTGATATTCCAGTAGCCCACCGCCAGGAACAGTGCGGCGATGACCCCGAATATCAGGAAGTTGCGAATTTTTTTGCTCAGCATAAAACGCTCTATAGGTAGGCGGCGTGGGCCGCTTCAAGGCTGCCTTGGGCGCGCAGGATCAGCTCGCAGAACTCACGGGCAGCGCCTTCGCCGCCCCGTGCGGTCGTCACTCCGTGGGCGTGCTCGCGTACAAACGCCGCCGCATTGGCGACGGCCATGCCCAGGCCGACCCGGCGAATGACCGGCAGGTCGGGCAGGTCATCACCCAGGTAGGCGACCTGCTCATAGCTTAGGTTGAGTTGGCCAAGAAGCTCGTCCAGAACCACCAGTTTATCTTCGCGGCCCTGATAGAGGTGAGGAATTCCCAGGTTTTGTGCGCGACGTTCCACCACTGGCGTCTTGCGACCGCTGATGATGCCTGTCTGCACGCCTGCCGCCATCAGCATTTTGATGCCTTGGCCGTCCAGGGTATTGAAGGTCTTGAATTCGCTGCCGTCTTCCAAAAAGTACAGGCGGCCGTCGGTCAGCACGCCGTCGACGTCGAAAATCGCCAGCTTGATGTGTTTGCCACGTTGCATCAGGTCTGTGGTCATTTACATCACTCCCGCACGCAACAAGTCGTGCATGTTCAGGGCGCCAATCGGACGGTCGTCACTGTCGACGACGACCAGGGCGCCAATCTTGTGGTCTTCCATGATTTTCAGGGCCTCGGCGGCCAGCATGTCCGGGCGCGCGGTCTTGCCGTGCGGGGTCATCACGGCGTCGATGATGGCGGTATGGATATCGATGGTGCGGTCCAGCGTGCGGCGCAGGTCGCCGTCGGTGAACACCCCGGCAAGGCGCCCGTCAGCCTCCAGGATGACGGTCATGCCCAGGCCCTTGCGGGTCATTTCCATCAGGGCGTCCTTGAGCAGCGTGCCGCGTGGTACGTGCGGCAGTTCGTCGCCGGCGTGCATCACGTTGTCCACCTTGAGCAGCAGGCGACGGCCCAGGGCGCCGCCCGGGTGAGAAAACGCGAAGTCTTCAGCGGTGAACCCGCGCGCGTCCAGCAGCGCCACGGCCAGGGCGTCGCCCATGACCAGCGCGGCGGTGGTGGAGGAGGTGGGGGCCAGGTTCAGCGGGCACGCCTCATGGGCAACGTGTACGTTCAGGTTCACCTCGGCCGCCTTGGCCAGCGTGGACTGCGGGTTGCCGGTGATGCTGATCATCTTGATGCCCAGGCGTTTGATCAGGGGCAGCAGGGTCACGATTTCGTGGGTGGTGCCGGAGTTGGACAGCGCCAGGATGATGTCATCCTTGGTGATCATGCCCATGTCGCCGTGGCTGGCCTCGGCGGGGTGGACAAAAAAAGCGGTGGTGCCGGTGCTGGCCAAGGTCGCGGCAATCTTGTTGCCGACGTGGCCGGATTTACCCATGCCCACCACGACAACACGGCCGGTGCTGGCCAGAATCATCTCGCAGGCGCGTACGAAATCCGCGTCGATATGGGCCAGCAAGCCCTCTACGGCTTCAAGCTCGAGGCGGATGGTGCGTTGTGCGGATTCGATGAGGTCGCTGGATTGGCTCATGTCTGAAATCGTATAGCCTGACGAAAAGTCGGCGATTATAACGGTAATGCACAATTCCCTCACGCTAGTTCGTCAGGGTTTATTCCGGTGCTGCCCGAGATTGATACTCAGCCACATTTTTTAGCTGTCCTTAATCTGAACAAGCTCTGCTGCGGCCTTTGGCGCGCTGTGTCAGCGGTGATATAGTTCGCCGCCAGTTCGGTCCGCACAGCCTTTGTGTCTAATCGGCGCAAGCATTTGTCGAAAACAAAGTGTCTGAGTGAAAGGCTGCATCCCAAGGAGTTTAGATGAGTGCCGATAACGCCTACGCGGTCGAGCTGAAGGGTGTGTCCTTCAAGCGCGGTACGCGCAGCATCTTCAATAATGTGGATATTCGCATTCCCCGCGGCAAGGTCACGGGCATCATGGGGCCGTCCGGTTGCGGCAAAACTACGCTGTTGCGCCTGATCGGCATGCAATTGCGCCCCAGTGCCGGCGAAGTGTGGGTCAACGGGCAAAACCTGCCGACGTTGTCGCGCAGCGACCTGTTCGATGCGCGCAAACACATGGGCGTGCTGTTCCAGAGCGGTGCACTGTTCACCGACCTCGATGTTTTCGAAAACGTCGCGTTCCCGCTGCGGGTGCACACTCAGCTTTCTGATGAAATGATTCGTGACATTGTGTTGCTGAAACTGCAGGCCGTAGGGCTGCGCGGTGCCATCGACCTGATGCCTGACGAGTTGTCCGGCGGCATGAAGCGTCGTGTCGCCCTGGCGCGGGCCATTGCGCTGGACCCTCAGATCCTCATGTACGACGAGCCTTTCGTCGGCCAGGACCCTATCGCCATGGGCGTTCTGGTGCGGCTCATCCGCTTGCTCAACGATGCACTGGGTATCACCAGCATCGTGGTGTCCCACGACTTGGCCGAAACCGCGAGCATTGCCGACTACCTCTATGTGGTCGGTGATGGGCAGGTGCTGGGCCAGGGCACTCCTGAGGAGCTGATGAACGCTGACAACCCGCGCATTCGTCAATTCATGACCGGCGATCCCGATGGCCCTGTGCCTTTTCACTTTCCGGCAGCGGACTACCGCGCAGATCTCCTGGGGAAGCGCTGATGCGCAAGACATCTTTAATCGAAAGGGTCCGCCTTTTCGGGCATGCCGCCATCGATATCCTGTCGGTGCTTGGCCGGTCGACGATTTTTCTGTTTCACGCCCTGCTCGGTCGCGGCAGCATTGCCGGCAGCTTTGGCCTGTTGCTCAAGCAACTGCACGCTGTGGGCGTGATGTCCCTGGTGATCATCGTGGTGTCCGGTATTTTTATCGGCATGGTGCTGGCGCTGCAGGGGTTCAACATCTTGTCCAGCTACGGTTCCGAGCAGGCGGTGGGGCAGATGGTGGCCCTGACGCTGTTGCGTGAACTGGGCCCGGTGGTGACGGCATTGCTGTTTGCCGGCCGCGCAGGTTCGGCGCTGACCGCCGAGATCGGCAACATGAAGGCCACCGAGCAGCTGTCCAGCCTGGAAATGATCGGCGTGGACCCGCTCAAGTACATCGTGGCCCCGCGCCTGTGGGCCGGCTTCATTTCCTTGCCTCTGCTGGCGACAATCTTCAGCGTGGTGGGTATCTGGGGCGGCTCGTGGGTGGCTGTGGACTGGCTGGGCGTCTATGACGGTTCCTACTGGGCCAACATGCAAAACAGCGTGACCTTTTCCGGTGATGTGCTCAACGGTGTGATCAAAAGCATCGTTTTTGCCTTTGTCGTGACCTGGATCGCCGTATTCCAAGGCTATGACTGTGAGCCCACTTCAGAAGGGATCAGTCGCGCCACTACCAAGACCGTTGTGTACGCCTCGCTGGCGGTACTGGGCCTTGACTTCATTTTGACCGCCTTGATGTTTGGAGATTTCTGATGCAAAACCGCACTGTGGAAATCGGTGTAGGCCTTTTCTTGCTGGCTGGCATCCTGGCTTTACTGTTGCTGGCCCTGCGAGTCAGCGGCCTTTCGGCCAGCCCGACGGCCGACACCTATAAACTTTATGCTTATTTCGACAATATCGCCGGTTTGACTGTCAGAGCTAAAGTGACCATGGCCGGTGTGACCATCGGCAAGGTCACTGCTATCGATCTTGATCGCGACAGCTTCACCGGCCGCGTGACGATGCAAGTGGACAAGAGCGTGAATAACCTTCCGACCGACTCCACCGCATCCATTCTCACGGCAGGCCTGCTGGGCGAGAAGTACATCGGCATCAGCGTGGGCGGGGAAACAGCCTTGCTCAAGGATGGCTCGACCATTCATGACACACAGTCGTCGTTGGTGCTGGAGGATTTGATCGGTAAATTCCTGCTCAATACCGTCAATAAAGACGCCAAATGAGGAATGTGTTCATGATCTCCACCTTGCGACGTGGCCTGTTGGTACTGCTTGCAGCGCTGCCGTTGATGGCTAACGCGGCAGGCTCTGCGCACGACCTGGTCCAGGACACCACCAACAAAATGTTGTCGGACCTGAGCGCCAACAAGGAAGCCTACAAGCAGGACCCTACAAAGTTTTACGAGGCGCTCAATACCATTGTCGGTCCGGTGGTGGATGCCGAAGGCATTTCCCGCAGCATCATGACCGTGAAGTACTCGCGCAAAGCCACGCCTGACCAGATGACCCGCTTCCAGGAAAACTTCAAGCGCGGTTTGTTCCAGTTCTATGGCAACGCCTTGCTCGAGTACAACAACCAGGGCATCACCGTGGATGCGCCCAAGGACGAGTCGGACGACCGCACCAGCGTTGGCATGACCGTCAAGGGCAGCAACGGCGCCGTGTACCCAGTGTCGTACACGCTGGAAAAGGTCAACGGCGAGTGGAAGCTGCGTAACGTGATCATCAACGGTATCAATATCGGCAAGCTGTTCCGTGACCAGTTCGCGGACGCGATGCAGCGCAATGGCAACGATCTGGACAAGACCATCAATGGTTGGGCCGGTGAAGTGGCCAAGGCCAAGGAAGAAACCGACAAAGCTGCCGGGAAACCTGCCCAATGACCGAATCGGCCATTCGTCAGGGAGAGGCGGGCGAGCTGTTCATCAGTGGCGTGCTCGATTACCGCTCCGGGCCTGCCCTGCGCAAGCAGGGCCAGGCGCTGATCAATGCCAGCACCGCGCCTGCGCTGGTGCTGGATTGCTCCTCGGTCGTGAAGTCCACCAGCGTCGGCTTGTCCTTGCTGCTGTGCTTTTTGCGCGATGCCCAGGCGGCCAAAAAAGCCGTCAGCATCCGTGCCATGCCCGAAGATATGCGTGAAATTGCCCAGGTTTGCGGTTTGACCGAGCTGCTGGCGCATCCTTGAGCCATACATTTAAAGAAGCCCCCCGTCAGAGTCCTGCCATGCGGGGTTCGCAGGCGCGGGGCTTTTTTGTATGATGTGCGACCCGCGCGCACTGGGCGCCGATAGAGGTTGATCATGCAGGCCCTAGAAGTTAAGAGCTTCCTTGAAGCAAAGCTGCCCGAAACGAACGTCGAAGTTGAGGGCGAAGGCTGCAACTTCCAGCTGAATGTGATTAGCGATGAACTGGCGGCATTGAGCCCGGTCAAGCGTCAGCAGCAGATCTATGCCCATTTGAACCCGTGGATCACCGACGGCAGCATCCATGCGGTCACTATGAAATTTTTCAGCCGCGCGGCCTGGGCCGAGCGCACCTGAGCCCCTCTAGGCGTCGAGATTTTTATGGATAAATTGATTATTACCGGTGGCGCTCGTCTTGATGGCGAGATCCGCATTTCCGGGGCGAAGAACTCCGCCCTGCCGATTCTGGCCGCCACGTTGCTGTGCGACGGCCCGGTCACCGTGGCCAACCTGCCGCACCTGCACGACATCACCACCATGATCGAGTTGTTCGGCCGTATGGGCATCGAGCCGATCATCGACGAAAAACTGGCGGTCGAAATCGATCCGCGCACCATCAAGACCCTGGTTGCGCCGTACGAGCTGGTGAAAACCATGCGCGCCTCCATCCTGGTGCTGGGCCCGATGGTTGCCCGCTTTGGTGAAGCCGAAGTGGCTTTGCCTGGCGGTTGCGCCATTGGTTCGCGCCCGGTCGACCTGCACATCCGTGGCCTGGAAGCCATGGGCGCGGTCATCGACGTCGAAGGCGGCTACATCAAGGCCAAGGCGCCAGAAGGCGGCCTGCGTGGCGCGAACTTCTTCTTTGATACCGTCAGCGTGACCGGGACCGAGAACATCATGATGGCCGCTGCCCTGGCCAACGGCCGCAGCGTCCTGCAAAACGCCGCGCGCGAGCCGGAAGTGGTCGACCTGGCGAACTTCCTGATCGCCATGGGCGCCAACATCAGCGGCGCCGGCACCGACACCATCACCATCGACGGTGTCGCACGCCTGCACCCGGCCACCTATAAAGTGATGCCGGACCGTATCGAGACGGGCACCTACCTGGTGGCCGCTGCCGTCACGGGTGGCCGCGTCAAGGTCAAGGACACCGATCCGACCATCCTTGAAGCCGTCCTGGAAAAACTCAAGGAAGCCGGTGCAGAAATCACCACGGGCGAAGACTGGATCGAGCTGAACATGCACGGCAAGCGGCCAAAAGCCGTCAACGTGCGTACCGCTCCGTACCCGGCGTTCCCGACCGACATGCAGGCGCAGTTCATTTCCCTGAACGCGATTGCCGAAGGCACCGGGGCCGTGATCGAAACCATCTTCGAAAACCGCTTCATGCACGTGTACGAACTGCACCGCATGGGCGCCAAGATCCAGGTCGAAGGCAACACGGCCATCGTCACCGGCATCGACAAGCTCAAGGGCGCGCCCGTGATGGCGACCGACCTGCGCGCCTCGGCCAGCCTTGTGATCTCGGCACTGAGCGCCGAAGGTGACACCCTGATCGACCGCATCTACCACATCGACCGTGGCTACGAGTGCATCGAAGAGAAGTTGCAGATGCTCGGCGCGAAAATCCGCCGCGTACCGGGCTAGGGCCCGCTGCGGGTACAGGGACGTACCCACTGGTTTTGTTTCAATCGAGGTCTGTAAAGGCCTCGATCTGTGTCTGGCGCCCACTGCGACCGGACAGCAATAGCCTGATGAAGGACTGACGTTTCCCATGTTGACCATTGCACTGTCCAAGGGCCGCATCCTTGACGACACACTGCCGCTTCTGGCTGAAGCGGGCATCGTGCCGACCGAGAATCCGGACAAGAGCCGCAAGCTGATCATCCCCACGACCCAGGCCGACGTCCGCCTGTTGATCGTGCGCGCCACCGACGTGCCGACCTACGTCGAGCATGGTGCGGCCGACCTCGGCGTTGCCGGCAAGGACGTGCTGATGGAATACGGTGGCCAGGGCCTGTACGAGCCGCTGGACCTGCGTATCGCCCGCTGCAAGCTGATGACCGCCGGCCGCGTCGGTGATGTCGAGCCCAAAGGCCGCCTGCGCGTGGCCACCAAGTTCGTCAACATCGCCAAGCGCTACTACGCCGAACAGGGCCGCCAAGTCGACATCATCAAGCTGTATGGCTCGATGGAGCTGGCGCCGCTGATCGGCCTTGCCGACAAGATCATCGACGTGGTCGACACCGGCAACACCTTGCGCGCCAACGGCCTGGAACCCCAGGACTTCATCGCCGACGTCACCTCCCGGCTGATCGTCAACAAGGCGTCGATGAAAATGCAGCACGCCCGTATCCAGGCGTTGATCGACACCCTGCGCACGGCAGTGGAGTCGCGACACCGCGGTTGACTCACCCGCGTAGCTGAAAAGCTACGCCCGTCTATCCGCCTCATAGCCAGAATTCTCAGGTGCCCAAGCGGAAACGACTGCTAGTTTAGGGCGCCTGAGTTTTTGCCATTCTATTGAGGCCCTCGCTATGACCACGTCCACTGCAATTGCCCGACTCAACGCTGCCGACCCGGATTTTGCCCATCATCTGGATCATCTGCTGAGCTGGGAAAGTGTGTCCGACGACTCGGTCAACGGGCGGGTGCTCGACATCATCAAGGCTGTTCGCGAGCGCGGCGATGCGGCGCTGGTGGACTTCACCCGCCAGTTCGATGCCCTCGACGTCAAGTCCATGGCTGACCTGATCCTGCCGCGTGAGCGCCTGGAACTGGCACTGACCCGCATCACCGCGCCTCAGCGCGAAGCCCTGGAAGTGGCGGCGGCGCGGGTGCGCAGCTACCACGAAAAACAAAAGCAGGAGTCCTGGAGCTACACCGAGGCCGACGGCACGGTGCTGGGCCAAAAGGTCACGCCGCTGGACCGCGCAGGCCTGTACGTGCCGGGCGGCAAGGCGTCGTACCCGTCTTCGGTGTTGATGAACGCGATCCCCGCCAAGGTGGCCGGGGTAGCCGAAGTGGTCATGGTGGTGCCGACCCCGCGCGGTGAAATCAACGAGCTGGTACTGGCTGCCGCCTGCATTGCGGGGGTCGACCGCGTGTTCACCATCGGCGGTGCCCAGGCCGTTGCCGCGCTGGCCTACGGCACCCAAAGCGTGCCGAAGGTCGACAAAGTGGTGGGCCCGGGCAACATCTACGTGGCCACGGCCAAGCGTCATGTGTTCGGCCAGGTCGGCATAGACATGATCGCCGGGCCCTCGGAGATTCTGGTGGTGTGCGACGGCCAGACCGACCCGGACTGGATCGCCATGGACCTGTTTTCCCAGGCCGAGCACGACGAAGACGCGCAAGCGATTCTGGTCAGCCCCGACGCCGGGTTCCTCGACCAGGTCGCCGCCAGCATCGCCAAGCTGCTGCCGACCATGGACCGCGCCGAGATTATCGAAAAGTCCATCAATGGCCGGGGTGCGTTGATTCTGACCCGCGACATGGAGCAGGCCATCGAAGTGGCCAACCGTATTGCGCCCGAGCACCTGGAGTTGTCCGTGGCCGACCCGCAAGCCTGGTTGCCGCATATTCGCCACGCCGGTGCGATCTTCATGGGCCGCCACACCAGCGAAGCGCTGGGCGATTACTGCGCTGGCCCCAACCATGTCTTGCCAACCTCCGGCACGGCGCGGTTCTCCTCGCCGCTGGGTGTGTATGACTTCCAGAAGCGCTCCTCGATCATCTTCTGCTCGCCACAAGGGGCTTCAGTGCTGGGCAAGACCGCCTCCGTGCTGGCGCGTGGCGAGTCCCTGAGCGCCCACGCCCGCAGCGCCGAATACCGCATCCTTGACGACAAGAAAGGTAACTGAGACATGAGCAAATTCTGGAGCCCGTTCGTCAAGAACCTGGTGCCTTACGTGCCGGGCGAGCAGCCGAAACTGACCAAACTGGTCAAGCTCAACACCAATGAAAACCCCTATGGCCCTTCGCCCAAAGCGCTGGAGGCCATGCGCGCCGAACTGACTGACGACCTGCGCCTGTATTCAGACCCCAACAGCGACCGGCTCAAGCAGGCGGTGGCCAAGTATTACGCGGTGGACGCCAACAAAGTATTTCTCGGCAATGGCTCCGACGAAGTGTTGGCGCATATCTTCCACGGCTTGCTGCAACACGATTTGCCGTTGTTGTTCCCCGACATCAGCTACAGCTTCTACCCGGTTTACTGCGGCCTCTACGGCATCCACTTCGACGCGGTGCCGCTGGACGAGCAGTTCCAGATCCGCGTGTCGGACTACGCCAGGCCCAACGGCGGGATCATCTTCCCCAACCCGAACGCGCCGACCGGTTGCCTGCTGGCACTGGACGCCGTAGAGCAGATCCTCAAGGCCAGCCCGGACTCGGTCGTGGTGGTGGACGAGGCTTACATCGACTTCGGCGGCGAGACGGCCATCACCTTGGTGGACCGTTACCCCAACCTGCTGGTGACCCAGACCCTGTCCAAGTCGCGCTCGCTGGCAGGCCTTCGGGTAGGGTTGGCGGTGGGCCACCCGGACCTGATCGAAGCGCTGGAGCGGGTCAAGAACAGCTTCAACTCCTACCCGCTGGACCGCTTGGCGATTGTTGGCGCGGCGGTGGCGTTTGAAGACCAGGCGTACTTCGAGACGACGTGCAAGCGGGTCATCGACAGCCGTGAAACGCTGACGGCCCAGTTGCAGGCCAAGGGGTTTAAGGTGCTGCCATCGGCGGCGAACTTCATTTTTGCCCGCCACCCACAGCACGACGCCGCCGGTCTGGCGGCGAAGTTGCGTGAGCAAGGGGTGATTGTGCGGCACTTCAAGCAGGAACGGATTGCCCAGTTCCTGCGGATTTCTATCGGTACGCCAGAGCAAAACCAGGCACTGATCGACGGCCTCGGCGACCTCTAGTGCTTCATTGGCGGGCCCGCCCGCTCCTACATTTGGAAGTATTTCCGTGTAGGAGCCGGGCGTGCCCGCGATGAGGCCACCAGCAGCGGCGCAGGGTTACAGCAACGGCTCATCCGGCTGTTTGTTCTTCCAGCCGTCATTGCCCGGCAGCAACAGGTTCAAGCCAATCGCAACGATGGCACACAGGGCAATGCCCTTGAGGCCAAAGTCATCCGGCCCCGTGCCGGTGCCGATCAGCACGCCGCCAATCCCGAACACCAGGGTTACCGACACAATCACCAGGTTGCGCGCCTCGCCCAGGTCGATCTTGTGGCGGATCAGGGTGTTCATCCCCACCGCGGCAATCGAGCCGAACAGCAGGCACAGAATCCCGCCCATCACCGGCACCGGAATGCTTTGCAGCAGCGCGCCGAACTTGCCGATAAAGGCCAGGCTGATGGCGAAGATCGCCGCCCAGGTCATGATTTTCGGGTTGTAGTTCTTGGTCAGCATCACCGCGCCCGTGACTTCGGCGTAGGTGGTGTTGGGCGGGCCGCCGAACAGGCCAGCCGCGGTGGTGGCGATACCGTCGCCCAGCAGCGTGCGATGCAGGCCGGGTTTTTTCAGGTAGTCGCGGCCGGTCACGCTGCCTACGGCGATCACGCCGCCGATGTGTTCGATCGCCGGGGCCAGGGCCACCGGGACGATAAACAGGATCGCCTGCCAGTTGAACTCCGGCGCGGTGAAGTGGGGCAGGGCTAACCACGGTGCGGCGGCGATCTTGGCCGTGTCGACCACGCCAAAGTAGAACGACATGGCAAAGCCCACCAGCACGCCCGAGATAATCGGCACCAGGCGGAAGATGCCCTTGCCGAACACGGCCACGATCAGTGTGGTCAGCAGCGCCGGCATCGAAATCATCATGGCGGTCTGGTAGTGAATCAGTTCGCTGCCGTCACCGGCCTTGCCCATCGCCATGTTGGCGGCAATTGGCGCCATGGCCAGGCCAATCGAAATGATCACCGGCCCGATCACCACCGGCGGCAGCAGCCGGTCGATAAAACCGGTGCCTTTGATTTTTACCGCCAGGCCCAGGAACGTATAAACGAAACCGGCCGCCATCACGCCGCCCATGGTCGCGGCGAGGCCGAACTGGCCCTTGGCGAGAATGATCGGGGTGATAAAGGCAAAGCTCGAGGCCAGGAACACCGGCACTTGCCGGCCGGTCACCAGTTGGAACAACAGCGTGCCCAGGCCTGCGGTAAACAGCGCAACGTTCGGGTCCAGGCCGGTGATCAGCGGCATCAACACCAGCGCGCCAAATGCCACGAACAGCATCTGTGCGCCAGACAGGATCTGGCGCCAAAGCGGGTCGTTGAACTCATCCTGCATGTTTACGCGTCCTTTTGCTTGGTGCCGAAGATCTTGTCACCGGCATCGCCCAGGCCCGGGATGATGTAGCCGTGTTCGTTCAGGCGCTCGTCAATCGACGCGGTGTAGATCTGTACGTCGGGGTGTGCGTTTTCTACCGCGGCAATGCCTTCGGGCGCAGCCACCAGCACCATGGCGCGGATGTCTTTGCAGCCGGCTTTTTTCAGCAGGTCGATGGTGGCGACCATGGAGCTGCCCGTGGCCAGCATCGGGTCGATGATCATCGCCAGGCGTTCGTTGATTTCCGGTACGAGTTTTTCCAGGTAGGTGTGGGCCTGTAGCGTTTCTTCATTGCGGGCTACGCCCACGGCGCTCACCTTGGCGCCCGGGATCAGGCTCAACACGCCTTCGAGCATGCCGATACCGGCGCGCAGGATCGGCACCACGGTAATCTTCTTGCCGGCAATTTTTTCGACCTGGACGGGACCGCACCAGCCGGGGATCTCGTAGTTTTCCAGGGGCAGATCTTTGGTCGCCTCGTAGGTGAGCAACGCTCCGACTTCCTGAGCGAGCTCGCGGAAGTTCTTCGTGCTAATGTCGGCGCGGCGCATAAGGCCGAGCTTGTGTCGGATCAGCGGATGGCGGATCTCACGGATGGGCATGGGGAAAGGCTCCGGCGGCGGGCAAAAAAACCGGCCTAGATTAATCTATCCGAGGGTGTTGTCCTATAGACAACACCTACGTTAGTCCATAAAGGCTTGATGGGACGGCTCAAGGTGCGTACCTTTGCTCGCTTTTCTTGCCACAGCACCCCTTGGAGAGCGACATGTCCGCTGATCTCGAGCATATCCGTCAAATCATGCGCGAGGCTGACTGCCTGTACACCGAAGCGCAGGTCGAAGAGGCCATCGCCAAGGTCGGCGCTCATATCACCCGCGAAATGGCTGACACCAACCCGGTGGTGTTCTGTGTGATGAACGGCGGTCTGATTTTCGCGGGCAAACTGCTCACGCATCTGCAGTTCCCGCTGGAAGCGTCCTACTTGCATGCGACCCGTTATCGCAATGAAACCACCGGCGGCGATCTGTTCTGGAAGGCCAAGCCGGAAGTCTCGTTCATCGACCGCGAGGTGCTGATCATCGACGACATCCTCGACGAGGGTCATACCCTGGGCGCCATCATCGACTTCTGCCGCCACGCGGGCGCGAGCAAAGTGCACACCGCCGTGCTGATCGACAAGGACCACGACCGCAAGGCGCGCCCGGACCTCAAAGCCGATTACGTCGGCCTGCCGTGCGTTGACCGCTATATCTTTGGTTACGGCATGGACTACAAAGGTTACTGGCGCAACGCCAACGGTATCTACGCCGTTAAAGGAATGTAAGCGATGACCCGCTTTCTGGACCAAACCCTGTTTGCCGAGCTGGCCGAGAAAGCGGCCGCCAGCCCACGTGGCCGGCACCATCACAATTTTCATCAGATGGAAGAACCTTGCCACCGCCTGGCCGTGGCCCTACAGCCCAGCACGTATGTGCCACCGCATCGGCACTTGAGCGCCGACAAGGCGGAAACCCTGCTGGTACTCAAGGGGTGCCTGGGCTTGTTGATTTTCAGCGAAACCGGCGAGGTGCTGGCCAAGCGCGTGATGCAGGCGGGCGGCGAGTGCGTGGGTGTCGATGTGCCGCCCGGTGTGTTTCACGGCCTGGTGGTGCTGGAGCCCGATACCTTGATGTTCGAGTGCAAGGCCGGGCCTTACCGCCCGGTGGGCGAAGGCGAGCTGGCGACTTGGGCGCCCCGTGAAGGGGAGGCCGGGGTGGCCGAGTACCAACGCTGGATGCTTGCCCAGTTCGATTGAGCTAAAGTGCTGGGCCATCTGTAGCGGAGCGGCCCATGAGTCTTTTGATTCGCACCTGCGCCGTGCTGGCGTTGATCTCAAGCTTTTGTGCAGCGGCCGCCCCCGCGCCGCTGCACAGTCAATTCTTGCCGCCGGACGACCTGGCCCTGCGCGCCGAAACGCCCGAGCAGCAACAGTTGCTGCAAATCACCGAGTATTCGGTGGTGGTGGGTAACCAGCGTCAATCCAGCCAGCAGCCGATTCCGGTGACGTCGCCGTTGATGATTCGCCTCAAGGGCAAGGCTCTGAACAAGGGCGCTACCATCGCCCAAGTGATCCTGAGCTTTGATGCCGAAAGCAAAAGCCTGAAAAAGCCGGTGTTCGACGGCCAAACCAAAACCCTGACCTTGTCCTACCCCGCAGCCCAGTACCGGGTGATCGTTGACTTGCTGCGCAACGAGGCGGTGTGCGTGCAGTTCTTGAGCTATGCCAACGGCCACATCTGGGCAGACCTGCACACCGGGGTGGTTCGCGCCCGTCAATGAGTGCGCCGCTGAATCTGCTCCGCTTTCGAACGCGCTATCTGATAGGTAAACTGCCCGTCCCGTGTATATGTCTGCAGGCTGGAGTCGGTAATGCGTAAAGATAAAAAACAGGTGATTGGTGATGAAATCGGCGACGAGCAGATCAAACTGTTCCTGGATTTCGAACCGGCCGATGCCACGTCGCCCTCCCTGCACAAACTGATCAAGGCGTATCGCGGCCTGCGCATCGACGATTTCGAGCGTTTCCTGGGCTTTTTCAAAGAGGCCGGCCTGGACCTGGACGGCAAGGACGAGCACGGCCAGACCTTCGTCGACCTGATCAAGGACCAGCGCAACGGCGGAGACTACATCGAGTTGATCGAACAAGCGCGCTGATTGACGCACAAAAAAACGCCCCGATCTCTTGCGAGAGCGGGGCGTTTTTGATGGCGGACCTTATGCGTAGCTTTCAGTCTCGCTGCTCGGCTCAACCAGTTCCAGGGCGACGTTGTTCTGCGCGTTGATCTTGCGATACAGCGCAGCGTCGGTTTCCAGGACCTTTTCGCGTGCCGGGAAGATCTGCGCCAGCTTGGCCGCCCACTCACCGCTCGCCTTGGTCGGGAAGCAGCGTTCGATCAGCTCCAGCATGATCGAAACCGTCACCGACGCCCCCGGGGACGCGCCCAGCAGGGCGGCGAGCGAGCCGTCCTTGGCGGCCACCAGTTCAGTGCCAAATTGCAGCACGCCGCCTTTTTTCGGGTCTTTCTTGATGATCTGCACCCGTTGGCCAGCCACTTCCAGGCGCCAGTCCTCGGCTTTCGCCTCGGGGTAGAACCGGCGCAGGGATTCCAGGCGCTGCTCCATGGACTGCATCACTTCGCTGACCAGGTATTTGGTCAGGTCCATGTTGTCACGGGCCACGGCCAGCATCGGGCCGATATTGCCTGCGCGCACCGACAGCGGCAGGTCCAGGAACGAGCCGTGCTTGAGGAACTTGGTGGTGAAGCCCGCGTACGGTCCGAACAGCAGGGATTTCTTGCCGTCGACCACGCGGGTGTCCAGGTGCGGCACGGACATGGGCGGCGAACCCACGGCGGCCTGGCTGTACACCTTGGCCTGGTGATGCTTGACCACTTCCGGGTTGTCGCAGCGCAGCCACTGGCCACTGACCGGGAAGCCGCCGAAGCCTTTGCTCTCTTCGATGCCCGAGGCTTGCAGCAGCGGCAGCGCCGCACCGCCAGCGCCCAGGAACACGAACTTGGCGTCGACTTCACGGGTATTGCCGCTGTTCACGTCCTTGATGCTCACGGTCCAGCCTGCGCCATTGCGCTTGAGGCCGGTGACGCGCTTGCTGTACTTGACCTGGGCATCCGGCGCACTGGTCAGGTGGCGCAGCAGCTGGTTGGTCAGGGCGCCGAAGTTGACGTCGGTGCCGTTCATCACGCGGGTGGCCGCGATTTTTTCGTCCAGCGGGCGGCCGGGCATCATCAGCGGCATCCACTCGGCCATCTGGCTACGGTCTTCGGTGTAGACCATGTCGGCGAAGGCGTGGTGCTGGCTGAGGGTTTCAAAGCGCTTCTTGAGGTACGAGACGCCTTTTTCGCCCTGTACGAAGCTCAGGTGCGGCACCGGGCTGATAAAGGACTTGGACGAGCCAAAGGTGTCTTTTTGGGTCAGGTACGCCCAAAACTGCTTCGACACCTCGAACTGGGTGTTGATGTGCACAGCTTTCTTGATGTCGATGGAGCCATCGGCGGCCTGGGGCGTGTAGTTCAACTCACACAGCCCGGCGTGGCCGGTGCCCGCGTTGTTCCACGGGTTGGAACTTTCCGCGGCACCCGAATCCATCAGCTCAACGACTTCCAGCGCAAGGCCAGGGTCGAGCTCTTTGAGCAGTACCGCGAGGGTGGCACTCATGATGCCGGCCCCTACCAGTACTACGTCGACTGCTTCGTTATGCGCCATTTAACGCGTCTCCAAAATCTGCAGCACCAAATTGACGGCATGGCTGCCAGGGCGGGCGGGGCGGTTCACGTATCGCCTCGCAGAGCCCGTGGCCAGGATTGCCATGTCCGATTCTTCGCAATTTTTTGCAACTTCAGCGGACGCTACCAGCGGTGCCTGATGGGCGTATGAACGCATCCAGGGGCGCCTGTGGCAATTCGACTTAGGGTCAATACGTCCGATCGTGCAACCAAATCCGTAGCGGACAGGCTTCAAGCTCCGGTGTAGGTGGAGTGCTCGGTCCTGTGCGGAGGGGCTGTTCCAGACGCTGATGGTGCTTGTACAAACGCCAAACTATTCATTTGCTCGCCACACTCTTGTGAAGTTGTGAAAACCCGTTTTTTCACGCTCTTTTGAAGACGTGAACCTCAAAAAAGGGCTACCCCGGCCTGGCACCTGGCCCGAAATCAGCACGGGCAAACAACTAAACAGGGCCTGGCAACGGCAGCTCTGGCAGATTCGGGTAAAGACGGGGGCGATACAGCAGGCGCGCCAGCTTCACTCTATCTGTGTGGGCGGCTCTCTGTGGGCGGTACGGAGGAGCTGATGCCAAAGGCATTAGCGATGCTGCGAGGCCCGATCAGGAGACGTCCTTATAATCGGGGGGAGATTGTAGCGAAGAAATGCGCGCAGATGGGCGTGTTTAATGACTTTTATTCACGAGCGGGTCAGGAGGCCAACGCATGCGTCGCCCGCGCCGGTGAGCGCTGCGGGCTGACCCGGGCGCTGGCTGGCAGCGGGCGATGCATCCAGCTCAGGCGAACCTCGTGCACTTCCACCCAGCCTTCACCGACAGGCGGCAGCGCGCATTGCTTGAACGCCTGGCAGCAACCTTGGGCATCCAGCAAGGCAAAGTGGCGGTGGCGGGTGTGGGACATGAACAGGGATTTGAGAAGACGCATGAGTGTGTACCTGACTCGTTACATGCAGCAAAGGTTGGCAGTCTGCCATGACATTGCAGTGACGGTTCTGTGTGAAAATTGTAATTTCGTCGCCCCGTCAGCGCCGGTTCAGGAATTCTGGTGAGTGGCGGGCCCTCGCCGTTATACTGGCGGCCTGTTTGCCTCTAGTCCTGGAGAAATGAGTATGTTGCAACGCCTGTTGTTCGGTTTGATCACTGTGACCAGTTTGACCCTGGTTGGCTGCGCCCACAGCCCGCAACAACTCAGCCCGCAACCCAAAATCACCAGCCAGCTGGCGCCTGTAGGGCATGGCCAGCCGGTGTCGGTGCGTGTCGTTGACGGGCGCCCATCGCCGACCCTGGGCACGCGCGGTGGCCTGTACCCCGAAACCAGCGCCATCACGGTGACCGGTGCCGACGTGCTGCCCAAGTTGCAGGCCCAGGCTGAAGCCGCCGTGCGCCTGCTGGGCTTTACGCCCGCCAATGCGCCGGGTGCTCCGCAATTGACCGTCACCCTGGCCGAGCTGAAATACCAGTCGCCCAAAGAAGGCCTGTACGTGACCGAGGCCACCATCGGTGCAACCTTCAAGTCTGACGTTACCGCTGGCACCCGCCGCTACAGCGGCCGTTACGGCGCGTCCCTGGACCAGCGCTTCGGCATGGCCCCCAACCAGGAAACCAACACCAAGCTGGTCAGCGATGTGTTGAGTGATGCCCTGACCCGCCTGTTCAAGGACCCGAGCATCGGCTCGCTCCTCGGCTCGCAGTAAGCCGACACAAAAAAACCGGGCTCAGCGATGAGCCCGGTTTTTTTAGGTTCTTCACGGAATCCCGGGAAAGACAGAAACAAGAACGCCGATTTGATGGATGATGTTCGTGCGAGCAAACACATCAACCAAACCGGCGTTCTTGTGCACGATATTAATACGTTTCTGCCCTTTTGGGAGGGCTTTTCTGTCGTCGCGATCAGGCCAGACGGCGATGACCTGCTGATCGACCTGATCCCTCAGACCACCAGATTCCCTACCTGCAGCGGCTGCCACCAGCCCAGTACCACCACCCACGAATACTGCCAGCGCTCGATCCGCGACCTGCCCATACTGGGTCGCGCGGTTCGGCTGAATGTGGAGTTGCGGCGTGTCGGGTGCAGTGCATGCGGCAAGCGAATGGAGGCAGTCAGTTGGCT